>JBAXMA010000040.1:0-14976 GCA_037134535.1 bacterium | reverse complement strand
TCTGGTACACGCAGACATGCGTTTCAATTGAAACGCATGTCTGCGTGTACCAGACGGCCGTGGATCTTCTCGGGCAGGACTACGAAGTGCAGGTCGTGGCTGATGCGGTGTCGTCGCGAACCGCGGAGAATAAGCGGATCGGACTTGACCGGATTCGGCAGTTGGGCGGGAGCATTACGAGTACGGAAATGGCGCTGTTCGAAATGCTGAAAGAGGCGAAGGGCGACAAGTTCAAGGAGATCCTGAGGGCTGTGAAGTAGTGGTCTGCGAACGGAGAGGTTGTCGTCTACGGCCTCTGGATTCCATTGAAAATGCAGGCCTGAACACTAAATTACTGGAACTACTATGAATAAGCAGGAAATCATCTCGGGGTTGGATAAATTGTTTGAGGCAGGCAAGGCCCGTTATGTTGAAGAATGGAAGGAACTGCTTAGGTTTGCCAGTGTAAGCACGGATCCCGGCCATGACAAGGATTGCCGGGCATGTGCAGTCTGGCTTGTCAGGCATCTGGGCGGAATGGGATTTGAATCGAGACTCATCGAAACCAGATCCAAGCCTCTGGTGTTTGCCGAACGAAAAGGGATAAACGGCAAGCCGGTAGTGTTATTTTACGGGCACTACGACGTGCAGCCGGTTGATCCGGTCAGCGCCTGGCAGAGTCCGCCGTTTGAGCCTGCAATGCGGGGCGACAGGTTATATGCCAGAGGGGCGGCCGATAACAAGGGTCAGGTCATGTATGTGCTCAAGGCTATTGATGCCATGATCAGGTCAGGCCAGCCGCTTCCGACGCTGAAGATAATTCTGGAAGGCGAGGAGGAGTCAGGAAGTCAGGGAATTATCGGCATTCTTCCGTCGATCGAGGACGCGATTGCGGCTGATATTCTGATGGTTTGCGACTCATCCATGATAGCGCCGGGAGTGCCTACCATCACAATGGGTCTCCGCGGACTCATTCATGTCACCGCTTCACTCCATGGTGCGCATCATGATCTTCATTCAGGTACGCACGGTGGACGTGCGCCTAATCCGGCACAGGGCATGGCGCATCTCATTGCCTCGCTCCATAATGATGATGGTAGTGTTGCAGTCAAAGGTTTCTATGATGGCGTGATTGCTCCGGGCAGGGAAGAGAGAGAGCATGCTAACCGGATCCCGTTTGACCCGGTCTTGTACGAAAAAGAAACCGGAGTGCCGCCGGTGGGTGGTGAGAAGAACTTCACTCCGGTTGAGCGGGTTGGCTTCAGGCCGTGCCTGGAGGTGAATGGAATGCATTCCGGTTATGCGGGTGCAGGAGTGAAAACGATCATACCTGCTGTGGCCATGGTCAAACTGTCGGCCAGGCTGGTGCCGGGCCAGAATCCTGAAAAATGCCTTGCGGCAATTATGGCACACCTGAGAAGCTGTTTGCCTGCGGGATTCAGATTGGAGATCGATGGTAGCGGCATCAGCGGTGGTGCATTCAGTCTGGGCGTCAAGTCTGACCTTATTACCAGAGCAAGAAATTCACTGCGCGAGCTTTCGGGAGTTGAGCCTGTGCTCTCGTGGGACGGTGCATCGGTTCCGGTTGTGCCGCTGCTTGCCAGATCCGCCCGTGCCGAACAGCTTCTTGTAGGTTTCAGCACGGAGGATGACAGCATTCATGCGGTGAACGAATCATTCTCGCTGTCCCAGTTCAGGCAGGGCTACATGTATGCGGGCCTTTTTCTGTCGGACCTGACACAATAAAGAACTGGATTTTATCCGGAAATATCCATACTATAGGGCTGTAAGTAATGTATGGCTCGCGTTTGTCTGGTGCAGCATGGAAAACAAAGAAGAATCAGGTGCCCGCGAAATCAAGGATACAGACATAATATTCGAGTGCCCGTATTGCTCGAAAAGTCTGGCCATTGATTACCATGCCGCCGGCATGTCAATTCCCTGTACTGATTGTTCCAGACTTGTCGTGGTGCCTATCCCGGATGGAATGGAGCTGTCTGATCTGGACAGTTCAACAGAGGATCAGGGCGCCCAGATTATTCACCTTCGGGAAGTAGTCCTGGACTGTCAGACGCGTACGCATCTGCTGGAGGCGATGGTTGATGGTTTCAAGAAGCAGCACAAGAATAGCGAAGAGCGCGAAGCTGAACTTGCCCGCCAGTTTGAGAGTTTCTCGCGGGATGTTGAATCTATCAGCAGGGCGGTTGATCAGATAAATGTCGCGCTGGCGAGCATGGCCGGCACCATCAGGGCACATTCGCGTCAAGCGCAGTGAAAAGTTTCTCTTTAATCGTGGCCCACGAATACTCGCGGAGAACGTAATCACGACCGGCTTTACCAAGCGCTGCCCTGAGTTCTGGATTATCCAGCAGCAGGCATAGTTCTTCCTCAAACTCGGGATAACTCCTGAACCACAGGCCACCATTGCTCTTGAGACAGTGATCACGCATGACCTCACTTCCTGATGTTGCCAGAACGGGCGTTCCCGCAAGCCAGGACTCCATGATGACGATGCTGAAACTCTCGTTTCGCGAAGGATGGCAGAAGGCGACCGCTCCTGCCATGGCGGCAAACTTGTCTTGCGGCTCAAGGAATCCGACGTCGAGGACATGCGGGATCAGCTCATGCGGCACATTCATGGGGCCGCTACCTGTTACGACAAGCTTGATGTCCCGACCGGTGCGGTTGCGGAATGCGTTAATGTAGTCGAGCAGCATCGGTGTGCCTTTGAGCGGTTCCCGTCTTCCACTGTAGATCACATACGGCGAACGTATCCCGCGCTGGCTGGCAAAAGATGATGCGTCTGTCGTGAAGGGGGCAATTCCCATGCCGACAACGAAACAGCGTCCGGGCTGAATGGAATAGAGGCGGTATGCAAGGTCGCGCTCGGGTTCCGAGTTGAACATGATCCCGCGTACGCCGCGGAACATGTCGCCCATTACCGGCAGGTATGCAAATGCTTCATCGTGAAGACACGGAACGAGCATTGTTTTCTCAGGATGAATGCAGCTGGCGAAGTATGTAACGCCGAACAGATAAGGCCCCATGATAATCCGGTCGAACTCATCGCCGTGCTTCCTGAGGTAGTCGTATAACGGGCGGCTGTTTACACTGTTTGAGAGCCATGCCAGCTGGTCCTCCGTGCTGATGCGGCCCCCGCGGCTGATTGTTTCCTGCAGCCGTGCAAAGGTCCTGACATCCCGATCCTGGTCGACCGGGAAGAAATGCACGCGGAGGCCGTCTATGATTCGTTCCCCTGGAGGAGTCTCGTTATCCCATGTGAAGTGGTTGCGTGCGCAGGTGGTCAGGAAAGTGACCTCCCGTCCCGCCCCGGCGGCACAAGTCGCCAGGTTTTTGAGCAGTGTTTCGGCGCCGCCGATGGTTGTGCCTTCAGGAAATCTTGGTGCAATGAACGCTAGTCGCGTCGCCTGGCTCATTTTGTGCCTTCAAGCCTGGCGATCCGGGCCTCGAGTTCCTCGATCTTGTCGCGATACCGGTTGTCGTTGGCTTCGGTGGCAGCAAGGAGGATGGCGTTCACCTCGTTCTGCTGCGACCAGAGGCGATATGTGTAGAATCTCAGCATCTTCCAGATTAGACGCTTGAAACCTACAAGGAGGCCGGAAAAGAGCCTGCGCCGTTCGTGTATTTCGAAGTCATTGATGTCGACAAATACCGCATCCCTCAGGCATTCCATATAGTACTGATCGAATTCCTGATCGGACAGATTGCTCAGGTTGGTCTTTTCCGCACGCGCAATGCGCGGGTCGGAATAGAGGCCCTGCTCAGCCTTCCGGCCGACAGAGGCCCTGATCTCGTTGACAATAGCTCTGGTGTCAACCCCTTGTGCGCCTATCTTGAACATTGATTCAGTCATGCCGTCCATTATCCGGTTGAGTGGTATCTGTGTCAAGAAGGGAGAGTTCATTCAACGGAGATGCGATAGAAGACCGGCGCGTTGGTAATTGCGTTGCATTTGAAGCTGGTTGTGCCGGAGAGGTCTGATGGCACGCTCGTGGTGAGAGGTTCTGCCAGCCAGCCTTCAACGAGGCTTGTTGACATGTAGACAGAATAGGTTTTGCCGGTAACGCTGGACCAGTAAATATTGTAGGCGTTGGTAGTTGTCAGGGTGGAAAGTATTTTCAGACGGGAGAGCCTGTTTGTGGGATCGGTGCCTGCCTTGTACTCCTCCCATGCGTGCATTGTGTCGCCATCCGTGTCGCTGACTTCGGCAGAGTCGAAGTCATTTGTAGCAGGATAATATTGAGCAAGCCAGTGCCATGGCGTGCCGCTTGCTGCAAGAAACTCGGTGAAGTTTGCGGTCAATGTACGAGGCCGGTCCATGGTTACTGCGTATGCTACGTCACCTGTGTTCGCTGGTCCGATATCGCCGGACCATCCGGCAAAACAGGCGAAAAGGTTCGTGGTTGCATAAAGCGTAGTATTTGAGCTGGCGTTGATCCAGCCTCGGGTGCCTGTAACCGTACCGTAGCCGTTCGTCAGGACTGAAAGCCAGTAGTTTGTTGCCCATAGCCATGTAATCGTTGTGTCGTTTGTCAGATATTGCAAACCTGTATTGTTTGTTATGCCGCCAGCGGGCACACTGCCGGAGCCCGTCCAGCCCCGGCAGACACACTGAGTGCCCATGCCGCCGGATACTGGAGAGCTGGTCACAGTAGCCGAGAACAATGTCCACGCCTGGTTGGAGTAAAGTCCGCTTGATGGAATCGCCAGGCCGTAGGCCGGGCAGCTGATGAACAATGTGTTTGTTCTGGTCGGGTCAGTTCCGGCAGCGAGAAATATGACAGGGCTTCCGGTCAATCCTGCCCCGGTGCCGGACAAGGTGTTCGGACCGAAGTTTGTCCCGAGCGTCCAGCTTCCAACTGTTGCGATGCCGTTAATGTCAGTTGTGGCTGAGTCGCCGGTGTTGGACCCGTTACCAGAGGCAATGGCGAACGTGACGGCAAAAGCGGGCAGCGGGTTATGGAATGCATCCTGGACCAGTACGGAAGGCTGTATAGGTATGTCTGTGGAGATCGGGGCGGATTGGTTGTCGCCCGAATTGATCGATATGGTGGAATGCAGTTGCTTGAACCAGCGCAGTGCATCGCCTCCTCCGTCGTCATTTGCGAGGAAACACCATCCGTTCCCGAGGGTGTTGGATGACGTCAAAGCAGGCGTGACAGCAAAACCCTCGATGTTCTTTGTGCTTGGGATTTCGAATTCATTCAGAGTCGTGAACTTCCGGTCTGCACCATATGGAGACGATGTCAGATCGGTGACTTCGACAATATTGACTTGTGGAGATACCTCGTCTGAGTTGTGGAGAATGTAGAGTCGCCCGATGGATGAATCGAAAGAGAGATCGCAACTGTCCCCACGGGATGCGGTTTTATACTTGCCGACAGTGGTCCATTGACCATTGGTGTTCAAGTCCACCGCATAGATATAACCAGTGGTATTTGTGGTGAAGTGTTGCACGCCTACAAGCATGATGCCGCCAAGACCATTTGAGCCGTAAGCACTTTGCGTATAGGCCAGTCCGTTTGAGTCGCAAAAGCCGCTGGCGGCAAGCCATGAATCAGGGATGAAGGCAATGCCTTCGGTACCATCGTTCCCGTCGTATGGATTGGCATCACTTCCGACGTCTCCGACCAGAGACGTCAGGTTCCAGGATTGGTTGGTGGCGCCGCTGGACACCATGTACTCCCTAATGATGTTTGCGCGTTCAATCATCAGATAGACGTGATTGGTGTCAGATGTCTGTGTTATGCCTTCCAGATCATTAGGGTATCCCGGGAAGAAGTTATGCTCATTTGTGAAGCCACCCTTTCCATTCTCTTTCAGCACTGTGTATACGCCCCAGTTGTTGGCCAGCCACAGGCGCCTGGTCAGCGGATTCCAGTAAGCGCTGCTCAGATTGCCAGACCACTGTGCCGGCCCAAGAGAGGTGAGGTTGCTTGCCACATTCCATGCCTCTCCCGGCCATGGATTCACCGCCAGGAGGGTTTGACATGAAATGCAAATCCAGAAGACAGCAGTCAGAAATACTTCTGTGCGTTGTCGTTGGAACGATTTGACAGGCATGGCCAAAGTAAACCCTCCTGAAGCGAGGCTACTTGTGCAGATACTGCAGAATCATACGATCGCCCCGGATAGTGCCAGTCAAAGACAAAGACCAATGAGTCAAATTCCCTGCACTGGTTGACACCAATAATAGTCAGCGGATGTCAGCCTGTCAATGCATTCGCTTGATACACTTTAAGATGTCGGCAATCTTGCCGTCTCCTGTACGGGCTGACATTCTTGAGTGGCGTGAGCCTTCCATTATGTACTCGCCGCCTCGCAGGAGCATAATCCGGTCTTCCTGGGTTTCAATGGAGGAAATCTTCTTTTCTGCGGCTGCGATACGCAGTGCCGCGAGGGAGAGCAATCGGCCGACACAGGCCGGAATAGGACCATAGCGGTCCCTGAGGGCTGCCTTGAAGCTCTTGATGTCATCTGCTGTCCCTGCGCCTGCAATCTCACGGTAGATATTGATCCGCTGTTGTTCGTCGGGAATGTAGTCTGAGGATATTACTGCGGAATGGTCTGAGCCTGCTTCATCCGGCGAGAGACTTATAAAGTCCAGTTTCAACTGAACATCCACCACGGGCGGGAGGGGCTCGCCTTTCAGTCCGGCCACGGTACGCCTGAGAAACTGGCAGTAGAGCAGGAATCCTATTTCGGCTATGTGGCCGCTCTGTTCAGTTCCAAGGATGTTGCCGGCTCCCCTTATTTCCAGATCGCGCAGAGCCAGATTGTAGCCGGACCCAAGGCGTGAATGTTTGCGGAGCATGTTGACTCTCATGCGTGCGGCGGGATCGATCCTCGTATGCCCTGGAAGAAGCAGGTAGGCGTATCCTTTCTTGGTTGACCGGCCGACACGGCCGCGAAGCTGGTAGAGGTCGGCAATTCCAAAGCGATCCGCCCGATCTATGAGAATGGTGTTTACGTTCGGAATATCGAGACCGCTTTCAATGATCACGGTGCAGAGGAGAACGTCATATTCGCCGGCAATGAAAGCGTTCATTACGCCTGCAAGCTCGCCGGGGCGCATCTGGCCGTGGGCCACGGCAATCCTGGCCTCCGGCACAAGTGCGCACAGGCCGGCCAGAACCTTGTCTATGGTCATGACTCTGTTGTAAAGGTAGTACACCTGCCCATCACGACTCAGTTCGCGCATGATTGCGGTCCTGACCACTATGTCCGTGTTTTCGGTCACGATCGTCGTAACTGGCAGACGGCGCTCGGGCGGAGTCTGGACCACGCTTAGATCCTTGGTCCCCGTGAGTCCCATATATAGAGTTCGTGGAATTGGTGTGGCCGTCATCGTGAGCACATCAACCAGCCGCCTCATGTGTTTCAACATTTCCTTATGCCGGACGCCGAAGCGCTGTTCCTCGTCAATGATCACCAGCCCCAGATTCGCGAACGCAATTCCCGGCTGTAGGAGGCCATGGGTGCCGACCACGATGTCTACGCTGCCAGCTCGCATGTCGGCAGCAACCTTCCGGCGCAGGCCCGACGGGCAGAGGCGACTCAGCATTTCTATCCGTATCGGGTATGCCGCCATTCTCTGGCAGAAAGTCTGGAAATGCTGCTGGCACAGGATGGTTGTCGGAACCAGTACGGCAACCTGGCGTCCGTCCATGACGGCCTTGAACGCTGCGCGGATCGCCACCTCGGTCTTGCCGAATCCGACATCACCGCATATGAGCCGGTCCATGGGGCGTGTGCTTTCCATGTCGCGTTTGACGTCCTTGATGGCCTGCTCCTGGTCGGGGGTTTCCCTGTATGGAAATGCCGCCTCAAATTCGTGCTGCCACGGCACATCCGGTGCGAACGCGTGTCCCTCCAATACCTGCCGCTCGGCCTGCATTTCCAGGAGCGCCGCGGCGAAATCCTGGATGGCGTCCTGAGCCCCGTCCTTCTCCTTGCGCCAGCGTGTGCCGCCAAGCTGGTGGAGTCTGGCTGAGTGGCCGCTGACCCCGACATAGAGGCTGAGAAGGTGCGACTGGGAGAGGGGGACATGGAGTAGAACAGCGTCGGCATACTCGATTGTGATGACCTCCTGCAGCTGGCCGTCGAATACGATTTTCTGCAGACCGATGTACCTGCCGATGCCGTGCTGGATGTGAACCACCAGATCGCCGGCATGAAGATCGGCGGTGTCCGTTATACGCGCTCCAGCCTGTGGCGCCGGCCGCGGTGGCCCGGCGTGCGGCGCATAACGGCCCCTGGTGGTCTTTCTATGGCCGAAAAGTTCTTTCTCGGATACAATTGTCAGGCCGGATTCTTCACTCGAGAAACCATCTGACATCGATCCGACTTCCATCTGGAAACCCTGGGTCGGAAAGCCTTCAGGGTTCAGCTCGATGTAGCGGTCAAGCGATCCTTTTGTGTCAAAGAACAGACACACCTGCTGGCCGCGGGAGACCCGCTCCTTCAGGGCGGCTAGAAATTGCCGCCGGGCGCTGTCGCTCATGTCAGGTTCAATAATGTCTTTCTGAACCAATGAGGCGCCCTCGACCGGCAGGAAGTCCGTGGTGAGCGGAACGCTGCCTTCGACTTCTTCGCCTCCGATGAAGAGGCGAAGCGCAGACTTCCTGTCGATCTGTTCACGGGCTGACGCAAACGATAGAGTCACGTCGGTATTCCCTGATTCAGACAGGACGTGTTGATATGCGGATGCGTGTTCTTCAATGTGACGCAGGTCAGACCATACCGCGACTGTATCGTCCGGCAGATATTCGCCGAGCCCCGTGCCGGCAGGTACGTTCAGGCAGACTGCTGCCCACTCGCCAACCGGAGTCAGGCGCACGGACTTGACCTGCTCCAGAGATCGCTGATTGAGCGGATCGAAGACCCGGGCGGAGACGATGGTTGAACCCTCGAACTCAAGGCGGACCGGCCAGTCGCTGGTGAGCGGCCAGATGTCGAGAATTCCGCCTCTCAACGAAGCCTGTCCCCTGGTAGTCACTGAGGGGCTGAACTTATACAGGAGATTCTCGAGACGGCGCGTGGCATCATCGAGTTCAAGTTCGTCACCAATGCTTATGGCAAGGCTTCCGGTTTTCAGTGCATCCGGTTGTATTGTGCGCTGCATAAGCGCTTGTACGCATGTTACCACTATGAGTGGTTCAGATCGGGCGAGCAGCCGGCCGGCCACGCGAAGACGATCGCCACACGTCTCGGTGTCTTCGAAGCCGGCAGGATGCGGAAGCGATTCCCATGCGGGGTAATAGAGTATGCGGTCGGCCAGGTCTTTGTTTTTGCACAGGGCGAGCAGGTTCCCATGATTGGTCTCGAGCGCCTTTTCGCCGCCGGCTATCCACAGGACTGTCTTGCCGAGGGCTTTTTCGACTGCAAGGATAAGCAGGGCTTCAGCCGATTCGGGCATGTCGGGTGCAGAAAGAGCCGGGCTGTGATTGAAAGCGTCGGCACATTTCTTCCCGAGGAATGAGAGTGTTGACTCCCAGCTCAAGGGATGACCTCACTGGTATGATTTTCGCATATGCGAAGGCCCTAGCCTGAGCACGATGCGATACTTGGTAACGGTGCGGCGGGCAATGCTTATTCCCTGTACGCGGAGCTTGCCGACAAGTTCCTGATCGGAAAGGGGATGCGAACGATCTTCCTCTGCCACGAACTTGGCGATCATGTCCTGAACAGACTTGTTGGAGATATCCTTGCCTTCTTCCGTCCGGAAGCCGGGTGCGAAAAAGTATTTCATCTCAAAGACGCCGACCGGTGTCTGCATGTATTTGCCCGAAACAGCGCGGCTGACAGTTGTCTCGTGGACTCCGACAATCGTCGCGACCTGAGCCATGGTGAGCGGCTTGAGGTGTGCGAGACCCTCGTTAAGGAAGGCAGTCTGCGTTTTCACGATCTCAGTCGCAATTTTGTACAGGGTCTGCTGTCTCTGCTGGATGCTCTTGATCATGAAGACACCCGATCTCACCTTCTGGACTATGTATTCCTTTACATCGGCAGAAGTAGATTTATCTTCCATGATCTGGCGGTAGTGATTGCTGATGCGGAGGTGCGGCAGGTTTTCGTCATTGAGAACAACGGCGTAGCCTTCATCCGTCTTCATTACGGCAACCTCCGGCATGACATAGTCCGGCACATCGGTGCTGTATGCGCGACCTGGTTTTGGATCCAGGGTTGCGATAAAGTTTGCTGCCGCCTGCACTTCTTCAGATGTGACCTTCAGCGCACGTGCGATGTCGGGGAATTTGTGAGCCGCGAGGCTTTCCAGATGTTCAGCCACCAGCTGGTAGGCGAGGGTATCGGTCTTACCCAGCCGGTCCATCTGAATCTGCAGGCACTCCTTGAGATTGCGCGCGCCGACTCCGGTGGGATTGAAGTCCTGGATGACCGTCAGGACGTCGTGCATGTGGGCTGCCTCAATCGCAACCGTTTCAGACAGCTCTTCGATACTGGAAGTGAGGTACCCGTCGTCGTTGATGCTGCCGACAATGAGTTCGCCAACCTGACGGTCTTCTTCAGACAGTGCGGTTAGTTCAAGCTGTTTCATGAGGTGTTCCTGGAGTGATTCTCTCTGCGGCATGGAATCCATGAAAAATTGACGTTTGTCTGCCTGCTCGGAAGAGTATGAGCGCTTGGATTCCTCCTGGAAGAAATAATCGCGCCATTCCTGATCGAGTCTGGCAAGCGTCTCGAAATCCTTGGTGAAATCCATGGCCGTATTGTCCTGAACGGCAGGTGGATCTGCGCGCTCCTCGCCGGAGGGCTGCGCGATTTCCATTTCAGGCGTCGCTTCAGGGACTTCTTCAAGGGTCGGATTCTTCTCAAGTTCCTGGCGTATCAGCGTTTGCAACTCCATTACTGGCAGCTGCAGCATTTCAAGCGACTGGCGCAATTGTGGCGCCAGCACCATTTGCATGCGCTGTACCTGTGACATGGACATTGAGTGATCGGCCATAATCTTCTCCGTCTCCAGTTATACCGGGCTTGCAAGGCGGAAACCCTCCCGCATCCCTACCCATGAGACTACATCATACTCTTTCTTCTCCGTAGAAAAAGGGAAAAGATGAGTCAAGAGACGAAGCCGAATTCAGGTGACAAGGGGCTCTTTGCTGTGGGATTATTCGACTGGTGTCCAATATGAGCTTAAAGCACAAAGAAATTGTCCTCCGGTCAGGGCGAACCGGCCGTTTGTTTGGTACGGTCAGGGCGCCTGCATCGAAGTCCTATACTCACAGGGCTATCATGATTGCGGCTCTGGCCGGCAAGACGCGGATAGTCAATCCCCTGTACTGCGCAGACACTTTGAATACCATGGCGCTTTGGAAGAAGCTTGGCGCTGACATCAGGAAAACTCCGTCCGGCCTGATAGTCTGCGGATGCAGAGGTGTCCCGGTGTTGTCGCACGGACGAACTGTAAACGTGGGTGAGTCGGGTACTCTCCTGAGGTTTATCTTGTCAGCTCTCGCTCTTGCCGAAGGTCCGGTTGTTATACAAGGGAAGGGATCCCTTCTGAAGCGGACGAACCGGCAGGTGGTTGAGGTTTTGAGGGCCTGGGGAGTTGAAATTGAGGGAAAGGGAAGCGAACATCGGCTGCCTATTCGTATTCATGCCAATGGCATTCTGCCGGGTGGTGCCGCTAAGGTTGACGGAAGCGTTACGTCTCAGGTCATTTCATCGCTCCTGATAGCAGCTCCATTTGCCAGGAAGAACACAAAGCTCACTCTCACCAGCCCGCTTGTCTCCAGGCCCTATGTTGACATCACCATCGATGTATTGAAGTGGGCCGGGGTCCGGGTCAGGCGGACCGGAGATAGAAGCTTCACTGTCCGGAAAGGACAGGTATTTGATCCGGTCGGTGATTTTACTGTACATGGGGACTGGTCTGCGGCAGCGTTTCTGCTTGCAGCCGCTGTGCTGACAGAGTCCGACGTTACAGTCACTGACCTGGCCGGTGATTGCCAGGGTGACAGGCGCATTGTGGCTATTCTGCGATCCATGGGCGCGATAATCACCGAGTCCGGGCTGGCCGTAAGAGTGAAAGGGCCGGCGCGGCTCCATGGAGTGGATATAGACGGCGGTGATATCCCGGACCTTGTGCCGATCCTGACGACGCTCGCCTGCTTTGCCTCCGGCACGACCCGGATCCGTAATGTCGCTCATCTCGTGCACAAAGAGAGTGACCGTCTTGCCATGCCCGCTGCCGAGCTCAGAAAGCTGGGCGCTGACATTACCGTCCGTTCCGACGGGCTGGTGATAAAGCATTCAATCCTGCACGGTGGCGTTGTATCGGCCTGCAACGATCACAGGATAGCCATGTCTCTTGCCGTAGCCGGCCTGGGCGCAGGGCAGCCGGTAACAATAAAGGGTGCAGATTGCATCTCTAAATCCTATCCGCGGTTCGTCACCGACATGAAGAAACTTCACGCGAATCTGAAGACTACCTGCCTGGCGTCGTGATCGCAATCCTGGTCATGATGGATGGATATGACGAGAAGAGATACTCCTCCCACTTTGGCATGTCGAGCGGTTCCAGATTCTGTTTTGCCATCTTCACTAGCAGTTGCGAATAGGCCTGTGGTTGAGGGATCAACCGGATCGCTTCCATGTCCGCGTTGAGTTCCTGGCGCCGGTAGAATGCGTTCGACAGCGGTTGCAGTAGAAATGATGCAAACGTCAGGCAAAGCATCAGGATCATCACTGTGTGCAGTGCAGTCGATATTGGTAGAGCAGTTCGTCCCGTGAGCAGGAATGCCAGGAAGAAGCCGGAGGCAAGGGTGAGGAGTGTCAGAGCTTTGCCTGCGAGACGCATTGTGATTTCGTTACGTAGATGTCCAATCTCATGTGCCAGTGCAAGGGCTGCGTCGTCCGGCGTGAACGTTTTGAGGAACGTGTCGGTAATAACCACGTACTGGCGGCCATACCGGCCCGCAATGTAGACATTAGCGGAGTAGGCCCGGTTGCTCTGGTCGACGATCATGAGCGGCAGGCGGGTTGCGGCTTTCTCGAGTACGACCTTGAGCGCATCGGCGTGCGGGCTCTGTGGCAGCGGCGAAAGTGTTTCCACAGGATCAAGCGGGTATGTGCGTGAGACAATCTCCGGCAGGACATCGTAAAGAATGAAGATGCACAGGCATGCGGCTATCCACCAGAGTTTCTTAAACAGCGGAAACGAGCATACGACGAGAAGATACTTGAGGAAGAAGAGTGCAAGAGGAACGGGAAGACCGATCAGCATGATTTCGGTCCAGTCATAGAATGACAAAGGCGTAAGCCCGAATGCTTGAAAGTGATGGAATCTGCATACAACGAACGGCAATTCGACCAGCCGGAAGCAGAAATAGAGAGCGACAAGGAAAAGAGACCGGGTCAACCATGCGCGCTTGCTGTCGATGGTGGAGCCGCTGAATTTCGAGCCAATACCCGAGGCGAGCAGTGCGAACATAGCAAGAAACCAGGTTGCAATTCTGGCTATTGCTCCGAAAAGTATTGCCTGGTTGAACGCGTTTGCACGCGCCATATCAGATGCCTTATAGTCGGGCGGATAACCGGTCGGAACCGCTGTCGTCGCCACGGTCACGGCATCAGGCACATGATAGATGACGAACGGGAGCACCTGTGCTGCCATTCCCGCAACCATAAGGAACAGCAGAACTTTGAATATTCGCGGCATGTGTTCATGATGCCAGACCATGATGTCTGCGAAAGTACACGAACAGTCAGACAGTTAGAAGGCCAAACGGGTGCAGTCTTTGCCACTATTGCCTTGCACGGCCAGCTCACGTCACGGGAAAGGGGACCATAGCCTGCGGTGCATCGCATTGCGCTTTATGAAAGGATCAATGTGGACAAGAACAGGCCCTTGGTTTAATGTTTGACGAGTTTCCTGAGTTGCGGGAGTAATTCAGTGGCAGAATGTCAGCTTCCCAAGCTGAACGTCGCGGGTTCGATCCCCGTCTCCCGCTCCATTTTTTAATTCTGTTAGATGCAGTTTGCCCCCGTAAAAACAGGCTGAAACGCTTATATGGTGTTTTGGTAGCACTCGATGGCATTCTTCGAGATATTGGGTGAGACTCTTTGATCTTTTCAAATAAGTATCAAACATTTTGGGGTCTGTTTTGCGCCGATTCCACTTTCAGCCTGAGTAGCTGAACGTCAGTAGGACATGTTTGACAGGGCGGGTGTCAAACAAATCGAAGAAATCTATCGCCACTTGCACCAGGCGAACCACGCCACGGTGACGCCGGCGAAACGGATGCCGGCGCGAATAGGGGACATGCCGTAGGCGAGTTGAATGCGGTAAAAGCGAACATTGGATTCCCACCCACCGTTGCCGGTTGCCCAGTCGAAGTCATGACGAAGGCAGGGCGGGAAGTAGAGCGTCGGCCAGTAGACTTCAGAGACGGCCGTGCAGCCATCGCAGTCAGTGAACCAATCCCAGTGGTTGGAGTCCAGGGCCTCACGTATAAGCGCCTGGATGTCCTCAGGGACGCTCAGAACCTCGAATGACTCAATGATGCGGTGACGCTCTGTCGCGCGATCCAGACCCTCGCTACGGCCTTTACCGAGGCCAAGAATGCCACATCGGCAACTCATGGTGTACCTCCATGGATTAGTGCGCTCTTGAATAGAAAGATCAGCCCAAACGCACCGGAGGTCAGCACAGTGCCGACCACGATGGAGGTGGCCCACATGAGCACCTTCAGAATCTGCTCATGCCGTTCGATACGCGTCTGGATGGACAATGTCCCATTGTCTTTGAAGAGACGCTTCTCAATCGAGTCGAGCTTCTCCAGCACTTGCCGGTTGCTCTCGCTGCATTCCTCATGGGTCACATAGCTTCCGCCACTCATCTTTGCCCCCCGTCACTTCCCGGCCGGCCTTCGGCCACCATCCGCCTTCTTTCCCAGCAGCGCCCTGCGATCCATGCCTTGCTCAAGCGCCTCGCAATACTCCGCGTACAGCCGC
>JBAXMA010000039.1:0-14996 GCA_037134535.1 bacterium | reverse complement strand
TTCTTGACGCAGCCAGGGCTTACTGGGGCCTAATTCTCCTTGCCGACTCGATTCTTCCTGCTACCTTGTCTTTGACGGCATCAGTGGTCAATACTGGTTCTTGTCAACGGGAGGCAGCAGATGAAGAACTCGATGGCCGGCAGAATCACGGCTCTGGGCGTGGCGATGTTGATTGCAGGATGCTCCGGTCTGCTCTTTGCCGAGGAGTCCGTGGGCAAGTTCATGGGCGACTGGCAGGGGACGGCGAAGAACGACGGCAAGGAAGTCGCGGTCGTAGCACAGGTCATTGCGCTTGGCGACGGCAAGTACGAGGCACATATCCTTGACAGCTTTGTGGTGAAAGTCAGGCCAAGGTCAGTGCTGCAAGGCGCACTTGCCGGCGAAAAGATCACGTTCGGCGAGGCCGCGGCGATCGAGGGTGGCAAATTTACTGGTAAGATCCAGGACTTGGGCGCCGTCGAGATGACGCGGGTCGAGCGGACGTCGCCGACACTGGGCGCAAAGCCGCCGGACGGCGCTGTTGTCCTGTTTGACGGCAGTACTCTTGACGGCTGGCAGCGCGTGAATGGGCAGGCTTGCGAGTGGAAGCTGCTGGACGGCGGAATCATGGAAGTGGTCCCGGGCAAGGGCTCGATCGTTTCAAAGAAGAAATTCACGGATCACAAGATACACATCGAGTTCCGGCTGCCGTTTCAGCCGAAGGCGAGGGGGCAGGGGCGGGGAAACAGCGGTGTGTATGTCCAGAACCACTATGAAGTCCAGGTTCTTGACAGTTACGGGCTGGAGGGGAAAGACGACGAGTGCGGCGGCATATACAAGGTCGGCTCACCCAAGGTCAATATGTGCTATCCGCCGATGCAGTGGCAGACCTATGACATCACCTTCAAGGCACCGCGTTTCGACAAGGGCGGCAAGAAGACGACCGATGCGGTCATGACTGTTGTGCATAACGGCTTCGAAATCCACAAGGACCTGGTGATCCCGCACCCGACGGTCGCCAGCGAGGGTGGCGACGTGAAGCCGCCCAATGGACTGTACCTTCAGGACCACGGGAATCCGGTGCAGTTTATGAACATATGGGTGGTGGAGACGAAGGAGTAGCGAGGATGGCCGGAAGATGGTTGGCCAAATTCCGCTTTTGAAAGCTCCACGACATTGACATAAAACGCTGTTGCGGATATCATTATTATCAGTGAAAGATGGTAAAGTCGAGTGGGTTACTACTGATAATAAAGTAGATATTTCAATGAAAACGCGAGAAACTCCTAAGGAAAAGCCACATACCAGAGGTACTTACCGGTATTTTCTGGCATTTTGCATGGGATTGTTTCTGGCGTATTTTCCTGTTTCCGGGCTTTCACAGGTCGTGATCAATGAGCTCATGTATCACCCGGAAGACGGGTGGCATACCAATGCGTCTGGCGTCTGGGTGAACTTCACCAATGGGACGGAGTACGTTGAGATCTACAATGCGGGCACCAATGCGGTTGATCTTTCCACATACAGGTTGGATAACGGCATAACTTACAACTTTCCTTTTGGTACCAGTATTGGTGCCAGCTCGTTTCTTGTGATTTGTCAGAACCTGCCAGCATTCTCCAGTGTTTATTCCGGGGCGGGTAACCTTCTGGGCAACTATAGCGGCACTTTGAAGAACGGAGGCGAACGCGTCACTCTGTCGCGCCTTGTAAGTAACAGTTGGATCACCGTTGATACAATCAGTTATATCGGCGGGGCGTTTGGTACTGATCTGTCTGACGGGTCTGGTTGCTCTCTCGAGCTGGTTAATCCGGGGTTTGCGGATTTGCCGGACCAGTTCTATGGTGCATGGGCGGCATCTGTCAATGCCGGGACTATGAGCAACGGTATTCGCTATGGTGGTACACCAGGTCGTACAAACAGCGCATACAATGTGAACGCCATGCCTGTCGTTGGAGATGTCCGGCATAATCCTCCGCTACCACCGGCAGGTTCTTCGGTGCTGATAGAGTGCAAAGCTGCTGGTAGAGCGGCGGGTGCTATGGATAAAGTGAATCTGCTGTGGCGCTGGGACCGGGATCCTCAGACCAACAGTTTTGCCGAGTTGCAGATGTATGATGATGGGATGAACGGTGACGCTATAGCTGGAGATGGTGTTTACTCGCTGATGTTTCCACCCAACGGCCGCCCGGATCTGATTGCCACGAACGGACAACTGTTGGAGTTTCGGATATGTGCTGCTGATCCGTCAGGTGTTGGAGTGACCAATCCTGTTGTTTCGGTTGCAACCACTGTGGGTGTGCCATACTCATACTTCTGCTTTTTCGGTGAGGACACTGGTTACACAGGCGAATACGTCACATATCACATTATCATGCAGCAGACCAAGTGGACCGCATTGCTTGCCCAACGCGGTCAGGGCCCTGCCGCTGCCGATGCGTATCCATTTCTCGACTGCTCGTTCGTCTCATCAGATGGGAAGGTATTCCAGAACTGCGGGGTTCGCCAGCGCGGGAGCACCAGGGCGGATCCCTGCAGCTACCATGTAAAGCTACCTGTGGGAGAAGTTTGTGAGGGGTACCAGGATTTCGCACTCAACTACGAGGGACCTTTCTCGCTGTATCTGACTGCAAAGATCGGTCAATTATCTGGGATTCCAACTCCGGATGCGAGGCTTTGCCGGGTATGGGGCAATAACTCTGAACGGTCTGCGATAAATGGCCAGCAACATATGTATTGCCGGATGGAAACGGTTGGCGAAACGATGAGCCGAATGTATCCGGCCGACCAGGACTACAATGCTTACAAGGCAGATGGCGACGGCTACCGGACTGGCGACCTGCGCTACTCGGCCAATCTGGCAGACTATTGGACGGTAGGGGGTCCAGCCTACGCCTGCTCCACTGGCAATCCTAGCACAGCATGGATAGATCTGCAGAATCTTACGTGGACCATCAACCAGCCCGCGTCAAACCTCATGACCGTTATCACGAATCGCGTGGACATTCGGGAGTGGGCGAGTCTGTTCGCGCTTAATGCCGCATTGAACAATGCTGAGAATGGTATTCTTGATCCAACCGCCTGTACTGGTGATGAGCTGCGGCTTGTAAATCTCCCTTCCGGCCGGTTCATTATGCTGCAGTGGGACTCCAGTAACATGTTTGGCTTCGGGGAAGGCGGTGGTGTTGAGATAGGCAGCCCTGCCGTAGCTCTGTGGAATTGGGCAGGGCCGGTTGCCATTCGCAACTTTCTCTTTAACCGTCCCATGGTCTCAATGTATGTTGGCAAGGTTCAGGATATACTCTGTAACGTCACGACTACCAACACGATTAACACTTTGTTCGTTGACATGGGAAGCATGGCTGCGGGTACAAAAGCGAACTATGTGAGCGCTATCAACTCTCTTGGCACCTCGGCGGCAAGTCAAATCAAGACGAATCTGACAGTGAGCATCAGTAGCACTGTGGCCGCAGGTTCTCTGGCAACGGTGGTGGGATCGACTTCAGTATCGCTCTGGGGAAACTTCCCCCAAAACTATACAGATTCCCTTAGGGTGAACGGTAGCAACGCCACGTGGGTTGCCTGGAGCGTGAGCGACATGGCGAACACTTATGGAATGTGGACCAACGTCGCACTGATCCTAACGAGCTCGGTAAACGATGTGCTTATTGAAACGTTCGACTACTACGGCAATAGACTGATTTCGAAGCCCATGACGATCATTGTCAACGTAAACGCGACCCCGCAATCGGGCGTTATCTCGTCAGACACCACATGGAGTAACCTGGTTGTCGTTACAGGTGATGTGACAGTCAATAGTGGAGCGAGGCTGACGGTTGCGTCGAATGCGGTGGTTCTGTTCCAGGGCGCGAACAGGAAGGTCAGTATCACTTCCGGTACCCTTGACATCGAGGGGACAGAGAACAACCTGGTCCGCATGTTCCCGTCAGATGGCAGTACGGCCTGGTCTATCGAAGCGTCGGGCAGTTCGCTGGTCACCGGTTCATACGCTGAACTGGCAGGGGGCAGGATTGTTATCACCGGTGGCTCGACCTTGTCGCTCCAGGATTCGACCGTTCGCGGCAACAGCGACGCTTCAGGAATTGTGTCTGCCACCGGAGGCGGAGGAGTGTACCTGAGCCGCTGCATCGTCAGCGACTACGCGAAGACGTACTTCAATAACACGCCGACTATCATCGATGAATGCCTGCTGAAGAAGATGACCGACGCAGGAGTTGACTTCACTCTGACCACTACGACTTCGACCGTGAGCAGGTCTACGATAAGCAACGTGACCGGCACGGCCGCAGCAGACGGTGTGCGGTTCGCAAATACTTCTGTCGGACTTGTGACGAACTGTTTCCTGCGAGGATTGGCCGGGAACGGAGTGAAGGTTGGCGCATCTGCGACAGGAATAATTGTAGAGCAATCGTTGATCCTCGCGTGTTCTACGGGACTGGCAGTTACTAGCACATCACCCGTAACTAACTTCAATAATACGATCGCGCTGTGCGCAGTTGGATTGAGCGGCTCGTCGGCGACGACCTGGAATACGATTGCATGGAGCAATACGATTGCCACTAACGCCGGGATGACGGTGTCCTACAGTGATGTAGAACTGCCGTATTATGGTATTTGTTCCGGGACCGCCAATATGAACCGTGAACCGTGGTTCATGGATCTGGCGGAGCAGGATTGCCGGCTGCTGGGCATCTCGCCCTGTCTTGCCAACGGCATCGGCGGCACCGGTATGGGGGCCACGTTCCCGGTCGGCTCCACGCCGATGTGGCCGTCGAACCTGGCGCTTGCGACATTAATTGTGCCGACGAACGGCGTGAACCTTTCCTGGCAGGACAATAGTCTGGACGAGAAATGGTTCAGGATTGAGCGTTCCATGGACGGAATTGCCTGGATTGTGATCACTAATGTGGCGGCGAATACCAACGGTTTCGATGACGTGAGTGTCATCCCGAACGAGCACTACTACTATCGGGTGAGGGCCGGGCATGCGCGTGGGGAGTCGCTTCCGTCAGAGGAGCGCAGTATTACAACTGCGTACGGCACGATGAGTCAGTACCTGACCAACTACCTGCGGATTACCGAAATCATGTACAATCCGACGGGTGGCGATACCAACGAGTTTCTTGAGTTCAAGAACATCAGCGCGGGTACCACGCTGAATCTCGGCGGGTTGTGGTTCACGAACGGGCTCACATACAGCTTTCCATCAACCAACCTTATGCCTGGAGCGTTCTATGTCATAGTCAATGACCCCACCGGGTTTACGAACCGGTATCCAGAGAGATCATATCAGGGCGTATACGGTGGCAAACTCAGCGACGGTGGAGAACAGTTGAGGATCAAGGATGCCATGTCGGATACGATCGTCAATGTGACCTACAAGGATGCATGGTACCGCACCACTGATGGTGGCGGATATTCGCTTGTACCCGTGGAGACTAATCCGGCTGCGGGCGATCCGGACAATATGGACTACTGGCGGCCCAGCACGTATACGAACGGTTCGCCCGGCCAGGACGATCCGCCATCGACCAACGGCATCGTGATCAATGAGGTACTGTCGCATTCTCATGGGGAGGCGCCTGATGTCGGCGACTGGATAGAACTGTATAATTCAACGCCTTACAGCATAAACATCAAGAACTGGTTCATCAGTAATTCAGAGACCAATCTGACCAGGTTCCGGATTACCAACGATGTCGTGATTCCGCCGCACGGCTATACGACCTTTACTGAGAAGTATGATTTCGGCACGAACGTGCCCGGCCGCCTGGCGACCGGGTTTGCTTTCAGCGAGGCCGGCGATTCGGCATATCTCTCGAGCGGGGATGTGGATACGAACCTGACGAGCTACAGGGTATCGGAGAACTTCGGTGGCGCGGAACGGGGTGTAACCTTCGGACGATATATAACGAGCGATGCGAATGTGGACTTTCCCAGCATGAGCAGCCGGACTCCGAATGCATCCAACGCGTATCCCAAGGTGGGTCCAGTGGTGATCAGCGAGATCATGTATAACCCCGTGGCAAGCGGCAAGGAGTTCATTGAGTTGCACAACATCAGCAACGGGCCGGCCGCCCTGTACGACGACGCCTATGGCAATCCTACGAACACATGGATCATTGAAGGCGGGATGACGTACACCTTTCCGACTGGTATCACGCTCGCGGTGGATGAGTACATCCTGGTGGTTGGTGTTGAGCCGGGGGTGTTCAGGCAGGCGACGGGCCTTACTAATGTTGCGATCAGGATATTCGGGCCGGCAATCGGCCAGCTTGGAAACGCCGGTGACACAGTGGACTTGAAGAAGCCTACGGCCCAGGATCAGTACTCCCAGGTACCGTATGCCCGTGCGGACAGGGTTCAGTACGGCGACAAATCGCCGTGGCCTGTGCTGGCAGATAATGGTGGAGTCTCACTGGAACGTCACGACTGTTCCAAGTATGGAAACGATCCCGCCAACTGGATAGCCGCAAGCCTCGGAGGGTCGCCTGGCGCTGTCAATAATACCAATGTCATTCCGACAGTTGCCTTCACGGTCAGCCATGGTGAAGGTTACGAGACGAACGGGATAGTCGAGGTAGGTGTATCGCTGTATCCTGCAAATACAGGCATAGTTACGGTTGCCTATGGCTTGGCAGGTGGTACTGCAAGCCCTGGACTTGATTTTTCTCTCAGCCCTGGCAGTATTGTGTTCTGGCCATATGACACGATGAAGCAGATTTCATTGCGGATCATGAATGATGCTACG
The DNA here is from genome assembly GCA_037134535.1 of bacterium. Lineage (GTDB taxonomy): Bacteria > Verrucomicrobiota > Kiritimatiellia > SPBP01 > SPBP01 > JBAXKQ01. Next base: position 8,245 of record JBAXMA010000039.1, on the reverse strand, counting down.
CAGGAAGCGAACGAGACAGTCCTGATATCTCTAACCAATATCACATCCAATGCACGACTTGGCGGCAATACATTGTTTACCTGGACAATAATCGATACAAATCAGGCCGTCCTGGCAGTTCCGGTTATTACACCCGCCGGTACTAATTTCACGAACGCTATATCAATCACGATCACCTCAACTGTTCCGAACTCGACAATTTTCTACACAACTGACGGGTCGATTCCGAACTCCAGCGATAATGTATACACAGGCGCGGTTGTGCTGACATCGAGCGCCAGGATTACGGCAAGAGCATACCTTGGCTCATATCAGGCAAGCAGTTGGTCTACTGCGCTCTTTTTAGAGCAGACGCCACCATGGGAAACAGATCCAAGCATTATTTCGATCCAGGTTAGCCAGACGAGTGATGACGGTACACAGCTCGCAGCGCCGAATGCACTGATGAATCTTGCGGGGCTGTCGATTCCTCTCGGAAGGCGTCTCAATGGCGACGCCCTCTGGTCGGCAGTGCGGTTTGCCGGCATTAACGTTGGAATGGGACTGACGGTTACGAATGCATATATACAGTTCTCTGTTTATGAGGCAACGAATACAGGTACATCAGCAATCATCTTTGGACACTATACGAACAGCGCTGCCAGTTTTGAGACTGGTTTGACTAATATATCTTTGCGACCACGAACCACTAATTCTGTTCCCTGGACCATAAGTTCTGGTTCGACATGGACTCCGGTGAACTCAGCAGGTGTAAATCAACGAACTCCGTCTCTAGCAAACATTATGAATGAAATTTCCAGATCCGGCTGGACTTCGGGCAGTGCCATGGTGTTTATTTTTTCCAATAACATGGGTGGTTTGAGAAGGGCATATTCCTATGACGGCAGTACGAATTATGCGCCGGTGCTTCGATACTGGACGGCGACGCAGGAGGTGCAGCAGTACTGGCTGGAAGTTTTGACTAACGGTGCCGGTATGGGCACAATCACTGGCGGGAATCGGTGGGTTCTGCCGGGCTCGAATGTGACTGTCGCTGCCTCGGTTAACTCTCACTACCAATTTGCGGGTTGGACCGGGACTGTGTCCGGTATTTCGAGCACGTCTGCTCCCAGCATCAATGTGCCCATGACCAATGCCAGGACATTGTGGGGCAACTTCAGTGATATTCTCTACACCAACGGGGTTACGGAGGCGTGGCTCGCTCAGTACTATCCGGCCACGAATAATTTCACCAATGCTGCAGTGAGTGATACAGATGGAGACGGGTACAAGTCGTGGCAGGAATTCCTCGCCGGGACTGTTCCGACCAACACTCTTTCGACGCCATACTGGCTCTATATCTACACCAATGGTCCCGGCACGATTGCCGGAGGCAATACGTGGTACAAACCCGGATTGACTGCTACCGTTGATGCAGTTGCAATGGCTCACTACAGGTTCTCGTGCTGGACAGGTACCGTTGCAGGCATAAGTACCAGCAGCGCAAGCTTGGGCGTTCCTATGACCAACGACAGATCGCTATGGGGCAATTTCACGGACATTCTTCATACGAATGGGGTCACGGAGATGTGGCTTCTGTACTACTACCCGGGCACCAATAATTTTACAAACGCAGCGACTAGCGATACAGATGGGGATGGTCATCAGGCATGGCAGGAGTTCATTGCCGGCACAGATCCGACCAACGCACTCTCAGTTTTCAGAGTTCTTGAAATGATGCGTGCCGGCGGGGGTAATACCATCTCATGGCCGGCTATCACCGGCAAAGTCTACTCGATCTACAGATCAACCAATCTGCTCTCTACATGGCCGGGTTTGTCGCTCACAAACAATATGTCGTCTCCTACAAATGGAACAGTTAGTTTTAGTGACGCTGAAAGCAATAGTCCAGCGTTCTACCACATTAACGTGCAGTAGCGGGCGCAAGACAGAATTCTTCTGTTCAGAGCTACAACTTGTGCAGGTAGCTGCTTGTGCTGCGGCCCTCGACCATGGGACAGAAAGCGATTTGTCCTCCCCAGCTTTCGAGAAGCCTGCGTTCATCGTCCACGCGACCCGGTTCGTAGCTACCGCCTTTTACGTGAATGCCAGGTTTCAGCGTGCTAATAAGTCTAAGCGGGTTGTCCTCGCTAAAAGAACGTACAGCAGACACCGATTTCATGGCCAGCAGAGCTGCTGTCCTGAATCTGAGTGGGAAAACAGGTCGATCGGTTCCCTTGTATCGCTGCACCGATGCATCATTATTAGTAAGGACCATCAGCTCATCACCCATAGCCCGGGCCTGCGCCAGAAACCTGAGATGACCGATGTGAAGCACGTCAAAACATCCGTTTACAGTGACGAGTGTGTGGTCAGTGGATTTACTGATCACATTGTGCCGACCCGTCCGAAATGAGCCTGGTAAGCATATCGGTGTCTTGCCGGCTCGGATGGCTTTCAGGACGTCGGGTGTGAAACACGCCGGCAGTACAGGTATTGCTTCCTTCCTGTCCGCCAGGATGGATGCGTGTCTGGACAGCGGTCCATCAGTCTGCTTGTTACAACGGAACCAGGTATACGGCTTCAAGATTTGAAGATATGCCGCAGCATTGTGAGGGGAGAAGGATGTTACCAGGTCGACATCTTTTAAATGGGAAAGCATTTCTGCCCGCTCGGAAAGGGAAATGAAAGGCCGGCTTCCGGAGCTTCGCGATCTTGCGGTGTCCGGCTCCAGCACAACGCACACATGTTTGGCATATTGCCGGGCCAGTTGCAGGGCTGTCAGGTTGCCGGGCTGGAGGATGTGAAACGTACCGCAAACCACAGCGACGCAATCAGCGCTACCGCCTATGGACGCACGCCAGATTCGAAGGTCTTTCAATGTGGCAAGCTGTCCTGACAAGTGCTTCATGAGATTATTCCTTGCGTATCACTCTTCAGATGCCGCGGATCTTTGCTGTCAGCCCGACCTGCCACCGTTTGTATTGGCAGGGCGGGACAGGCTGTCCCGCCGCCGGGCATTTACCCTCGCTTTACATGCATTCCAGGGAGCGCTTCAAGAAGACCGGCCATGTCGTGCCAGATGCCGGCTCCGCCAGCCATCAAGTCGCGGATCGTGGTTACGGCTTCATGATCAGGGGTGAAGTCGCGCTGGTCCACGCCATCCATGACATAGACTTTGCAGCCGCGGGCAAGCGCTTCACGCGCGATCAAAAGGTTGGCCGTATTTCCAGGACCGAAGGGAACGCCGCACACCACCACGGCATCAGCGCTTTCTGCCAGCTTTCTTGCCGCATCGAGAGCGGTGTGTCCGATATGGGAAAATGGTTTCTCCAGCGCTACCTCCAGGCCGAGTGCCAGCGCGACATCGGCATCGCTGTCGGCCTGATTCAATACACCGCAAGTAATGGTGTAATCGCACAAGCTCAGATTACGGAGGCATTCCTCGCCGCAGCCTCCACCTGCAATGACGTGAACACGGACTCCATGCCCGGAACGACCGTAAGCGATCCGGCGTGCAGGGGAGACAAAGACTGAGCCGCTGACCGGATTCTTCTGGACATGTACATCGCAGCGGTACACGCGTCGCAAAGTCTCTTCGTTCAGCACAGCGGATGGAACCCCGTCTGAGACCAGGATGCCGTGATCCATGAGCAGCAGGCGCCGGCAGAATTCGGCGCTGAGATTCAGGTCGTGACTGACCATCAGTACGGTCACATTTTCTTCTTTGTTAAGACGTTCGACGATCTGCATCACCTCCAGACAATGGTTCATGTCGAGGTGCGATGTGGCTTCATCCATGAGGATGATCCGTGGTTCCTGTGCCAGTACCATTGCGACGATTGCCCGTTGCTTCTCGCCGCCACTCAATTCATTGATCGGGCGATCCTTGAGATGCACAGTATCCGTATATGCCATGGCCCGCTCTACCATTTGTTTATCTTTGCGCGACGGCATTGCCCATCGGCCCAGAGATGCGGTTCGCCCCATCATGACGAATTCGCGTACAGGGAAGGGCATGGGTATCTGCAATTCCTGTGGCACAACTCCAATCAGGGCCGCCCGCTCACGTCCGGTCAGAGAGCTGATTTCCTTTCCGAAAAGCTGTACAGTGCCCTTGACGGGTCGCAGCAGACCCGTCAATACGCGGAGCAGTGTGGTCTTTCCGGCGCCATTAGGCCCAAGGAGGGCAGCCATATCGCCTTCAGGCAAAGCAAAAGAGACATCGCTGATGGCGCTCCGGCCGTCATATTCTGCGGTCACATGGTCGATATTGATGGCGTTGATCATCCAATCCACCCCCGCTTCTTTCGTGATGCCAGGATGATGAGGAAGAATGGCCCTCCCAGGAGAGCGGTGATGACTCCGACAGGGATTTCCACTGGCGCCAGCACGGTCCGGGCCAGAAGGTCGCACAGCGCCAGGAAAACGCCTCCGGCAAGGGCTGCGGCCGGGATCAAGCGCCTGTGGTCGGGACCGACAAGGCTGCGGACAACATGCGGGACAATCAGACCGATGAAACCTATCAATCCTGTCATGGCAACAGCTGCGGCAGTGATAAGTGTTGCGATGGCTAGGCCAAGCGCAATTGCGGTGTTCGTCCGGATGCCCACATAGTGCGCCATCTCCTGGCCGAGAGTGAGGGCGTTGAGTTCCGGTGACATCAGCCAGATCACGGCGATACCGGCAAGAACTATAACGACAACCGCCTTCAAAAGTGGATAGGAGGTTACCTGGAGATTGCCCAGCATCCACCAGAGAATGCTGTGGAGCCCCTCAATGGGAGTGACGGCTATGATGAACATGAGAATGCTGGAGCATACCGAGCTCACTATCACTCCGCTGATGATCAAGCCGTAGATTGAAGACGTTCCACCGCTTCGCGAGAGCAGGTACACCAGAGCAAGGGTCACTGCGCCTGCCACGAAAGCAATGGCCGGGAGCACAAATGCGCCTGCAGTGGCGAGTCCGCCCATGATCGCAAGAGCGGCTCCGAGCGCCGAGCCGCTGCTGACGCCGAGAACGTAGGGCTCTGCGAGCGGATTCTTGAGCAATGCTTGTAATACTATGCCGGCGCAGGAGAGGGCTGCTCCGGTCACAAGTGCCGCAAGTATCCGGAAGATGCGCAGTCGCATACTGGCTTCTTCCGTGTTTTTGCCATCAGGGAGAGTATCAGGAACTGATCCTGATCTGAACAGACTGTTTTGTAGCAGGGAAATGCCCTGCAGGACACGGGGGCCCGGTCGCAGGACCAGGTCGGAGTCGAGATCGCTGTAAACCCGACCGGTCTTGACCGCGTTTACGGCACCCCATTCGGAGCGTTGGAGCAAGGAGTTGCGCGCATCACCCGAGCCGGTCATGTATAAGCAGAGGATGACATCAGGATTCTGGTCGAGAACCCATTCCGGGCCGACCTGAAAGTAATCCTTGTTAACTATATCGCCGATGTTGATTCCTCCTGCGAGGGTGATCAGTTCCGAGATGAAGGAATTCTTTCCGGCAGTGGTTAGAGGATCGCACCAGATTTCTACGTAGACTCGAGGCCGGTGTCTGGTCGTGAGAGAGCGTGCGCGGAATGCCTCTATTATTGAGCGCAGATCCGCGGCAAGTGTTCTTGCCTCGGAATCATGGCCTATCAGCGTCCCTATTGCAGTAATGGCATCAGGAATTTCAGCAAGAGAACTGCAAGGAATTCTTTCTCTTCTCAAACCGATCTCGGAAATCTTCTGAGCGAGAGCTTCATCAGATAGAGCCACGTCCAGGACGAGAGTGGGCTTGACGGACAGGAGCCGTTCCAGTGAAGGGTCGCCGAAGCCGCCGACAATAGAAACGTCCTTTACAGCTTCCGGCGGGAAGTTGCATACACTGGTGCGACCGACAAGGTGATGGGCGCCCCCGATAGCGCATACGATCTCGGTGAGATTAGGCGCGAGCGAAACTACCCGTTCAGCGCCGTGGTCCGACGGCGGTCGTACCTGTGCTCCACAAGCGCATGAGCACTGGAGAAGAACGGCAAGCATAATTGCTTTCAAGCATGAGTTCATGTGCAGTGAATACTAATTGGGACTGTGCCATACTGCAAGCAGTTGGAAGCTTTACCTTTTGAAGTCCTTTCCCCTTGACGCACCTGCGTCCCTCACGTACTGTCCGGCCAGTTCTTTTAACGAGTAATTGTGTGCGTGAACGGGGTTAACGGAAGTCCGTGAAAATCGGACGCGGTTGCGCCGCTGTATTTCCCTCCTTTTCGTCAGGAAAAGGAAACCTGTCCGGCAGAGCATGGGTCACTGTATTGTCATGGTCCTTATTCATCTTGAATAGGGGCTGAGGCGTATGGGAAGACCGCCGGTCAGGTGGAAGAGCCAGAAGACGGTCCCCTTCATACCCAGTCATGGAATGGCATGTAGTCATTCCGGCTCTTTCGCGAGAAAAGAGGATAGGGGGCTGAACATCTGGACATTAGAGCCTTCATCTCTGCTTTGCAAAGATGAAGGCTTTTTTATTCCGGGTATGCGGCGACTTCCTCGTAACAACAGGCAGGAGGTTAGTGATGAGACGTATGGCAGCAGTAATGGCGGCAGCAGCGGTAGTAACAGCAGTGGCGGCGGAGGCTTTCGAAACAAATTTGGAGATCGTGGTTACGGCGAGCCGGAATAGCCGGCAGGCCAGTCAGATGCCGGCGAATGTCACGGTGATGACAGCAGCAGATATAGAGAAAGCCGGTTATGGCAGTATTGTTGATGCCATTCGTGATGCGGGCGGAATATCGTTCCGGTCGTCGTCAGGTAATGAGTCTCAGGCGGAAGTCCAGATGCGCGGATTCGGGGAAAATTCCGGGGGCCGGCTTCTTGTGCTTCTGGATGGTCAGAGACTGAACCGACCGGACATGGCTGGCATTAACTGGCTCCAGATACCGCTCGGAAATGTTGAGCGTGTGGAAATTCTTCGCGGTTCCGACAGTGTTTCCTACGGAGATCATGCGGTAGGGGGAGTCATCAATATTGTTACAAAGAAGGGAACACGTGATCCGGAGGTGTTTACACATATTTCCGGCGGTAGTTATGGCGAGAATACTGAGAGGGCTGGTTATTCAGCTTCGAGCGGAAAACTGACGTACGCCATTAATGCTGAGCGACAGCAGACCGACGGATATCGCGAAAGGTCGGCCTTTTCCGCGCTGGGCGCTGCCGGGAGTGTAAGTTACGACATTAATGAGATGTGGAATGCGAATATAGGTTTCTCATATAACGATGCCGAATTCGAGTTGCCGGGTTGGTTGACGAAGGATCAGGTGGAAATCGATCCGAGGCAGTCCGGGAACCCGTCTGACAGCGCTGACAATAAGTACTACAACATTAATTTCAATACGACCTGTCAACTAGGCAGCATGGGGAGTGCGTCGCTCGGGGTTGTTTTTGGCCGGACGGCCGTACGTAGCGATATGGTGAGCTGGTTCAGTTATTCCGACTGGGTGATCGACTCATTTGGTCTGACGCCCAACTTTGTGTTCAATTCATCAATACTCGGACACAAGAATAAACTGCTACTGGGTGTTGATTACTACATGGATGGCCTGAAGGTGGATCGCTTTTCAGAAGTCGAACGTCTGAATGTGACATCGACGGCTGATGTTGACAAGCAGACTCTTGGCACCTTTTTCAAGAACGAACTGGCAATTTCTGATGTGCTGACGCTTGGGGCAGGGGCCAGGTTCGAAAAGGCGGACGTGTCTGCCTCTGGAAATCAGCTCTTTGAGGGAGAGCAGACCCATAATGCGAACTCAGTCAATGTTTCTCTGATCTACCGTTTCGAGCGGGAATCAAAGATCTTTGCCAAGGCCGGCACAGTATACAGGTATCCCTTCGTGGATGAGCAGGTGTTCTATTCCGGATTCGGGATGGATCATTTCAATACCACTCTTCAAGCAGAGGCCGGCACTGATCTTCAGTTGGGCGCTGAGGTTGGAATAAATAAGAACATCAGGACCGGTCTGACGTTGTTCCTGATGAATATGCGGGATGAGATTGTCTATAATCCCGTCACTTCGGACAATGAGAACATGGACAAGACCCGCCACAGTGGCGCAGAGGCAAGCATGTCATGGAAGGTCACGAAGGGTTTTGCTGTCGACGCCAACTACACATACACAGAAGCCTTGTTTATCGGTGGTGCAAACGAGGGCAAGGATATTCCGCTGGTTCCGCAACATGCGGGATCGATTGGTGCCACACTGGCGCTGCCTTACGATCTTTCGTTGAGAACAGCTGCC
>JBAXMA010000038.1:0-15251 GCA_037134535.1 bacterium | reverse complement strand
GCATGCGGACCGGTTCGGCGTGACCTCACCCTGTGGCGCTTGCAGGCAAATGCTTCACGAGTCCGCTCAAAATGCGGGGCATGATATCGAAGTCATTCTTTTGAGTGCAGACAGGAAGACGGTCGTGCTAACGTCCATCAGTGAACTCCTGCCATTGGGGTTCGGCGGGAAGATGAAGAAGTGAGGAAGATCGAATGGATATGAAACCTATTTACGGACTGACGAGAGCCGAGATTGCAGAACTGTGTGTAAGTCTTGGCGAGCCCTCCTACCGTGCGACTCAGCTGTGGCGCTGGCTGCATGTAAACAGGGTTGGAGGCTGGGAGAGCATGACCAATGTTTCTGCGGCATTCCGGGCAAAACTTGCCGGCACATTCCTCTTTTCTTCAATTAAAGCGGAGAGCCGGTCAAAGAGTGCCGACACCTCCATGAAGGTGCTTGCGAGGCTTCACGATGGCGAGGCCGTTGAACTCGTTGTCATTCCGGCCCCCCGCAGGATGACTGTCTGTGTTTCCTGTCAGGTGGGCTGTAAGTTTGATTGCGCATTCTGCGCAAGCGGACGAAGCGGGTTCACCAGGAATCTGGAGGCTGGCGAAATTGTTGAGGAAGTTCTGCTTGCCGGAAAAGAGTGCGGAGAAAAACCGACGCACGTTGTGTTTATGGGCATTGGCGAGCCATTTGACAACTATGACAATGTGCTCAAGACAATCAGGATTATCAATGACCAGGAAGGTCTGGCAATAGGGGCTAGACGAATAACGATCAGCACGTGCGGCATCATTCCGGGTATACAGAAGCTGGCAGGTGAGGGAATTCAGGTGGAGTTGTCGGTTTCACTGCATGCACCTAATGATGCGGTCAGGTCAGGTCTTATGCCGGTGAATCGCCGGTACCCGGTTGGTGACCTGCTCGACGCCTGTCGTGAATATGCGCAGCAGACAGGCAGGCTCATTACGTTCGAGTATGCCATGATAAGGGGAGTGAACGATTCACGGGCACATGCGGAAGAACTGGCCGCACGACTTAAGGCGTTTCAGTGCCGTGTCAATCTGATCCCGCTCAGCGAGGTTGCGGAATATGCCGGCAAGGCATCTACTACAGAAGCATGTAACATGTTTATTAAAGTGCTCAGCGCGGCTGGTGTGAACGCTACGCTGCGCAATTCAAGGGGTGGTGAGCTAAATGCCGCATGTGGGCAGCTCCGGGCCAGACGTGCAGAGGGACGTGAGGAGAGCGGAGCGTGAGGAAAGTGGCACTCAATGCGGTTGCGCGCATGGTGGTAATAATATGAAACCCGTACTCTTGAAGTATCGAACACTGCTGTTGTTGTCGGTGGCCCTTGGGAGTCTGGTCCTGCTGGGCGGGTTGTTCTGGCACTACGAGCACGGCATCAATCCGCATGTCGAGAATGCCTTCGATGTCGTGTGGTGGTGGGTGGTGACATCCGCGACAGTTGGCTATGGCGATATTGTGCCCATGACGTGGGAGGGGCGTGTTGCTTCGATTGTGGTGATCCTTACCGGGGTCTTTATCTATGCCATTTTTGTAGCGATCATTGTCGAGATGGCCTACACGTTCGTTGAAGGTCGTCAACGGGGGATGGCTCAGGTCAAGGTATCGCACCATATCGTAATCTGTGAATACACAGCGATAGCTGACGAGTTGATTCAGGCATTGCCGCAATGTCAGGCGCTTGCGAAACTCCCGGTGGCGATAATCACAGAATTGGTCTCTGAAACCCCGTATCCGCAACACGAGTTCGTCTGCGGGGTGCCGATAAACCCTGCCGTACTGCGGCGGGCAAACGTTGCCAAGGCAGACTACATCTTCATCTTTGCAAACATGCGCTTTGCGACCCCTGACGTGAAGACGCTTCACGTTGCCTCGCGTATTATGGAGCTGAATCCGTCGGCGCAGATCCTGGTCGAGTTGATTGATCCCCACACCGATCTGCTGCGTTATCTGCCGAGAAAACCGGTTGTTATGGACAGCCGACTGATTCTGGAGATGGTCCTTCGCAAGGGAACTTTGGACCCAAGTGCGTGGATAGCCGGAGCTGGGGCGGCCGGGTAGACATCAGCCGACGGCATGGTTTGCGACCTTTGGTGACAGGCCACGAACTCTACCACTTCGCAATCCGAAGATGATCTGGCAAGTAAGCCGTTAATTAGTTCGAGAGACTGGCTTCTCATGAACACCAATGAACAGCAGGAAAAGAAGAGTCTTCAAGCGGCAATCCCGTTTCATCTTATGGCCAAGCCAGCAGGCCCACGCTGCAATATGGCTTGCGAGTACTGCTTCTACAACGAAAAGAACGCGATGTTTCAGGACGGCGAAGCATGGCGAATGCCGGATGCCGTGCTGGACGCCTACATCAGGCAGGTCGCCGAAGCAATGCCGGGACCGGAGGTTCAATATGCTTTTCAGGGCGGTGAACCGACCCTGGCAGGATTGGACTTCTTCCGGCGGGTTGTAGAGCTGGCAGGTAAGTACGCGGCCGGAAGACGGATTTCATATGCGCTGCAGACCAATGGCCTTCTCCTTGATGACGAGTGGTGTGAGTTTCTGGCGGAGAACAACTTCCTGGTAGGGATCAGTATTGATGGCCCGAAGTGGATTCACGACCGGCACCGGAAGGATCGAAAAGGCGGGACGCATTTTGAGGATGTCCTTGGCGCTGTCGAGCGCATGAAGAAGTACAATGTTCAATTCAATATACTTACAGTGGTGAACCGGCTGAATGCAAGGCACGGACTTGAAGTCTATCGCTTTCTGAAAGGGCTCAATGTTCAGCATATGCAGTTCATCCCGCTGGTGGAACGCAGGTCTGATCCGAAGTCTGTCATTCCAGGCCTTGAGCTCGGTGCGCCGCCGGACCTTGAAGGCAAGGGGGAACCTTTGCCGGTTATGCCATGGTCGGTCCGGCCAGAGGAGTTTGGAGAGTTTCTCTGCCAGATCTTTGATGAATGGGTTCGAAATGACGTCGGATCGGTCTTTGTTCAGACGTTTGAAGTGGCACTTGGCGCGTGGATGGGTCTCGGATCGGGTATGTGCGTTTACGCCGAGCGCTGCGGGCGTGCGCTGATTCTGGAGCACAACGGCGATGTCTACGCATGCGACCACTACGTATATCCGTCATACTTGCGAGGGAATATTCTCGGAAAGCACCTCCGGGACATTGTTGATTCACCGGAACAAATCCGTTTCGGTAATGATAAGACGGACCGGTTGCCGCAATGTTGTCGCGAATGCAGGTGGCTCTCCGCCTGCCGTGGAGCCTGCCCCAAACACCGTTTTATGAGGGCAAAAGGGGGCGAGTGGGGGCTCAACTACCTTTGCGCCGGGCATAAGCGGTTTTTTGCACACGTTGATCCACATCTGAAGACGCTGGCCAAATTGCTGCGCGATGGCCATTCCCCGCAGGAGATCATGCGGGGAATGGCGGCGCGGAAGTGATTTGTCAGTTGCCGACTGGTAACCAGGCTACTCCAGATACACATGTACATACGGCCGCGTTTCAAGGCAGGCGGCAAGGAATGGGACCAGATTACCGTATAGCATTGATTTTGGTGCAAAAACAAATACGTACGCAGGTCCAACCCGTTGAGTTCCGTCCTCGGTCTTTGTTTCGAACACCTTGCGTATTCCATCCGGCGTGCATGCGCCGTAACGATTGGTCACGGTATGCCATTTCTCAGTTGTCCTGTCCACCTTGTCTTCAATCAAGACCATGGTGCCGCCGGCTTTTCCGTCCGTATCGGAGATCCTGAGCTCCCACGGTTGCATACTTCTGTTGGCCTGAGTGCGAAGGTTTTCGTCGGGAATGAATGCCCGGTAGTAGGCATGACCGGCGGGCGGAGGTTCGATCCGGACGCCTCTGGCGGTGTTAATGGCGTCGAGGAATGTGCAGACGCTGCGGACTGCGGACAGGGGAAGACCGGCATCGAACTCAACCCGCACAAATGGATCGCGGCCGTCTTTGACGACTTCCTCGAAAACGGCAAGGGCGTCCTGCAGTCTGGCCCCTTTCATCTGGCTGATTCCTGCGGCATCTGTGAGCTGTATCACAGCATTTGAGACAGCTACTACTGCGGTCAGGGGCGGTGGCGCAATTTTCAGCACAAAGTCGGACACCCGTCTCTTGCCATCCTTGTACTCGGGTTCAAACATTACACTTACGAGCTGGCCGGTAGAAAAAGAATACACAGGGTTGGGATGCTGGATGTCATACATTGATCCCTGGCTGGCCACACGCGGGACGTCCAACACTGTTTCCGGATCGTTGAAATAGGAGACAATGCAGTTGGGTCCGAATACATCAGCAGCGTAGACATTTGTCCCTGCAGAGTCGTTTGGCGCTTTCTTCATGACCGATCCTACGAACACAAACCCGTCGTTCGGCAGAGGCCCTTGCATGTCGCTGTTTACAATGAGTGATTCACCCCTTGCGCGGCGCGGTCCGTCTTTGGCCCATTCGACTGTGGTGATGACGCGTTCGCCCTTCGGCCAGAAACAATATTTGCTGCCGTCTACAGGTCGTCCGGGCCTGATTCCTATAAAGACAAGCGCATCATGAATGTCGCTTGGTTTTGCAAATGAAATCATAAGCGCTTCATAGTCGTGCCCGCTCGCCTCGGAGATGAGCATGAACTCGCATGGAGAGTTGGATCCGGTTCCGACAGCCTCTGCCTGAACTTTTACCCATTTTCCGATACGGTTGGCCAGCAGACCGGGACGGACAAGGATGTTTGAGTTGGCCCAATGTTCCTTCGTATTGGAGTCAAAAGTGTTCTGTACGAGCGTCTTGTTCTTCTCCCGTCGGGTCGGCCCTGGGCCGGCCTGACCGCAAGCCAGGATTGATATGCAAACGCCAACCAGGCAGGAAAGCGCTCTGAACCAGGCAAAACGGTTGGAATTATTCATGCAATTACTCTTGCAGACTAAGTTCCTGCTGTCAACACTGGTAGCCGGTGTCATGGCACTCTGGTCACGGCCGCATCACGTATGCTCGACATGCAGTTAGTCGCAGCACATGCTGAAACGGCGGTGGATCAAGCCCGGAGTGGTGCCTGAAAGGAAAAGGAGATGGTAAAATGAACCAGACACTTGAACTGAACGCTGAGAAGAGATATTTGAACCTGCCAGTGAAGAATGGCGCGGCCAGGCGCTGGGTCAGCCTGATCGTCGACGGTCGGATCGAACGCGACTTTGAGATCGAGCTGGCGGACGGGAATCCCGATTGGTGGGCGTTCGTTGACCTCGCCCCGTTCAAGGGGCGCACCATGACCGTCCGGGTGGACGATTTGCCTGCAGATTCCACTGCGCTCAAGGCGATCGAACAGTCTGATACAATTAATGGCGGCGAGAACATCTACCGTGAGACACTGCGGCCGCAGTTCCACTTCACTGCACGCCGGGGATGGAACAACGATCCGAATGGCCTCGTGTACTACAAAGGCGAATACCACATGTTCTTCCAGCACAATCCGTATGGCTGGAATTGGGGCAATATGCACTGGGGTCATGCCGTGAGTCCGGACCTTGTCCATTGGACGGAACTCGACGAAGCCATCCGTCCTGACAAATTCGGCACCATCTTCTCCGGTTCGGCCGTAGTTGACGAGGCGAACACTGCCGGTTTTGCGAAAGGTCAAGACAAGACAATTGTCTGCATCTACACTGCTGCTGGCGGTACCAGCAGGTCGTCAGTCGGCGTGCCGTTCTCGCAGTGCCTCGCGTACAGCACAGATCGAGGCAGGACATGGACCAAGTACGACAAGAACCCGGTATTGCCACACATCGCAGCCAGTAATCGCGACCCTAAGGTCATCTGGTATGCTCATGCAAAGAAGTGGGTGATGGCCCTGTATCTCGACGGCAGTGACTATGCATTTTTTGATTCACCCGATCTTAAAATCTGGCGGCGGATCTGTGATGTGAAGCTGGAGGGCGACGGTGAGTGTCCTGAGTTCTTTGAGATATCTGTTGCCGGCAGTACAGGAGAGATGCGCTGGGTGTTCTACGGCGGGAAAGGCATGTATCTCATTGGACGATTCGACGGGATGAAGTTCACTCCGGAATCCGGTCCCCACCAGCTCAACTTCGGGAACTGCTTCCATGCATCGCAGACATTCAATGGCGTTCCTGCCGGACGGCGCATTCTGGTGCCATGGGGTCAGGTGGCCCTGCCGGACATGCCTTTCAATCAGATGCTGGGATTCCCGATCGAGCTGAGTCTGCGGACCACGGAGGAAGGTTTGCGGTTGTTTGCTTTGCCTGTCCGTGAGGTTCAGATCCTCCGGTCGAAGAAACACTCCTGGAAGGATGTTATGCTGAAGCCCGGCGAGAATCTGCTGTCCGGTATCAATGGAGAGCTGTTCGATATGACTGTCGAGTTTGCGCCGGGCATGGCTGAAGCGGGATTCTGCATCCGTGGAATGACGGTTGGTTACGACGCAACGAAGCAGGAGCTCATCTGCGGCGACAAGCGAGCCGCAGTTGCTCCGAGAGATGGCAAGGTGCGTCTGCGTTTACTGGTTGATCGTGTTTCGATCGATATCTTTGCCAATGATGGCCGCGTATACATGCCCATGCAGTTTCAGCCGAAGGTAGGCGCGCCTGCGCTTGATCTTTACTGTAAAGGCGGCGGTACGCGGATCGTATCGCTTGAAGTAAACGAGATGAGACCGGCGTGGGGAAAGTAGACCTTCATTCAGCCTATGCCTCCGGGCCCTTCTGGTCGAACCGGCTCTTCATCGGATCTTCGGTATCTTTCTTAGCCTTGATCTTGTTCATGATGAAACTCACGATTGCGTATCCGGCAATGAACGCGAGGATAATGACCGAGATCAGAAAATAGTTATCGTTATACATGTGCTTGCTCCTTCTTCTGTACATCGGATACTGGCAGAATACCGACTCCGGGGCAATCCGGACATTCGCCTGAGCTGACAGTAAATTGACATAAGCATCGCGGGCAGTATGACGTGGAAATCTTGTCCCATGCCGGAGGCGTTAAACAGGCTTCGAATGCAGAGGGCTGTTCTGTTTTCAGGAATGCGGCGATGGCGGTGCGTTCAGCGCTCGCATGCCAGGAAGCCACTTCGAGTGTTGCGCTATCATTCCTGCCACAACTCAATGGGTGTTGCAGGTCGCGGACAATTGGGCCGTAGAAGGAGACTGCATTGTCTCCAAGAAGAAGGCTTCCTGTGAGTACAGGATGAAAGCGGGACATGGCATCGAGTGACAAAAGGTCGCATGTCCGGATTGCGACCGGCGGGCACAGCGCCATTTGGATAACATTCATAACTCTCTCCCACCTCCTTGAAGGATAAAGCGTCTTGTGTGAGCGGTAGTACTGAACGGCCACGATCGGTACCGTAAGCCACATGACTGCGGCGACGGGCAGAATGTACAAGACGAGGGGTAGGAAACTGGCTGCGATCGGCACCACGACGTAGAGAAACAAGAAGAACAGCAGGCAGACCCACCGTATTCTGGACGCGAGCTGCGATACGAGTGCAAGTCTTACCGCTCCCTCAGTCTTCGAGAAGGATGCATTAATGAAACTGGAGATGGTTGTCTCACGGATCGCTGGCGATTCCTTGATGGTACGCCTGATCAATCCCGCAAGCAGTTCTGCCTGGTCGGGTGTCGCACATCTGACAAATCGAGCGTCGTTCAGAAGTAGCCACTTTTCATCGTGTTCCACGCTCGAGATTTGTTTAAACAATAACACGCGACCTGTCCGGCCCGGCGTGGCTGAGCCATTGACGGATCGAAGGTTCAGATCACTGACTCCGGTCGGTGAGATTGAAATGGGGAGCCAGTGACCGCAGAACACGCTACCTAGCGGGGGCAGGGGATTGAGTATACTGACGCTGCCCCGGTCGTTGCCAACAAGTCTGCTCCCCAGCTTGGCATGCCAGCTGCGACACCATGGCGAGACAAACAAGACTGTCCTGCTCCCGATCAATACGAGGCAATCGAATAGATACAAGAGACACAGAATCAGGAAGAGTGTCTGACCATCGCTCATTGTTGTGGTGGTTTCCTGCCGGACAACCGTGACCACAAACCTTTGATGGCGGCACCGATTGCCACGACACCGACGGCAAGCAGTTTCCACAGCCCCTTGAATGCACCAGCTTTGGCGGCTACTGCTGCCGCTCCGCCTACAACCAGTGCCGAGAGTCCGTAAGCCGCGACTTTGTCGCCTTTCTTCCACTCGGCATATTTCTGGCCTTCCTTGAAGGCGTATCCATCGAGAACGCTCCTGAACTTGGGTAATGTCGGACCGAACTCGGCCGGATCAGCGACCAGGGTAACTTTCATCACGCCGCCACGGCCAAGCAGCCTGGTGTTGTAGTTTACAACGGGCTTGCCATCACTTTCCGCCCTTATAGCCCATTCAAGATTGTGAGTGGTCTCATTGTAACGCGGTGCCTGCTCCCATCCGGTAATGGTCATGGTCGGCCATCCGCGTTTCTGGCGGTCTTTGTTGCCCATCTCTGTGCCTTGTTTGATCGACTCAAGCATGGCGTTTGCATCCAGGGCCGCCTTGTCGTCATCACGTACGTATCCGGCGTCATCAAATTCGAACACTACAAACCAAGCCAAACCCGTTGGAGCCACGAATCCCTTCTCCTGGCCACTTGTGGGATTCTGCATGGCAGTCATCAAAAGGCGTGTATCGTTCGCACCGGCAAAAACAAAGCCTTCTGGGACGCGAATGTCCGCAGTGCCACTCAAGTCACCTACAGACGGACCAGCCTGCCAGTTTATCTTCTCAAGAGGATTGGATGCCTGCCCATTTGTTGCGAGCGCGCACATCCATGCAATGCCCAGAATTACCGCACAACGCATTCTCATTTCTCGATCCTCCTCTTTTTGATTGCGACCAACCCGTTGCACTCCGGTATAGATTCGATAGTCTACATCCAAAACTGCTGTCAGTGTAGCAGTTCTCTGTTAGTCCGAAAGAAAAAAGCAGGTGAATACCGTTGATTCTGTAGCTGCTCACGATCGTTGCGCCATTCTGGTCGTTCTATCAAGATGCTGCACGCCACGCTACCACTATCGCTTTTGGATTGAAAAGCGTCACCTTTGTTGTCAGAAGAAGAACCTTAGACGCAATTAGTATGCCATGATGACTGAATAAGGAAATGAGATGTCAAAGATTGAAATTATCGTTTCTGATCTTGAGCGGGCGGTCAGGCTGGACCAGTACCTGCGCGGGCGGTTTTCCGCCTGGGGCCGGCAGGCTGTGCGTAAACTGATTGCTGGCCGGCAGGTGCAGGTCAATGGAAGCACGGTATGGATGGACTCATGGGAGGTGATCAACGGCGATCGTATTGCTTTTGCCAGCGTGCCAGCCGATAAGCCGCCGGCCCTGTCCGCATTCAACGACTCCTGGTTGCTCGCCGAGGATGATCGGCTGATCGTTGTAGATAAACCGGAAGGCCTGCTTTCAGAGTCACCGCCACGGCGCGAGGCGGCTAATCTGCGCGATCTTGCTATGGCGCGATTCGGCCCAGTGACACTTGTACACCGACTTGACCGTGATACCTCCGGCGTTATTGTGCTCGCGCGAACGCCTGAGGCCAGCCGCGTGCTCAGTCAGGCATTTCAACAGCACCGGGTGGCCAAAGAGTACATGGCTATTGTGCATGCTCCCAACCGGTTGCTGGCTGAAGGTGAAATCGATGCCCGGCTCGCCGCGGATCCAAAGCGCGACGACCACATGTGTGTTGTTGTCAGGGGCGGCCAGCGTGCAGTGACGCGTTATAAGGCGACGGTACGGGACGGCGGCAGTCAACAGGTTTGCCTGTGGCCGACGACAGGGCGAACTCATCAGTTGCGGGTTCATCTTGCCTATCTCGATGCGCCGATCCTGGGAGATCGCATCTATGGTGATGTGAGTACTGCGCCGAGGTTGATGCTTCACGCGTGGCGAATCACAATTCCGGCCGACAGCACCGTCCCGGCGCGCACGTTCACTGCACCCATGCCGGCTGAGTTTTGCAGACATTGAACATTCATTAGACAAGACTATAGCGTCCCGGTGAAATGATATTGTTAGGGTCGAGAGCTGCTTTGATGGCCTTGACGGTTTGCCAGAAGGAATCATCATGAGTGATCACCTGTGCCATTGACTGGATACCGACGCGATAGGGGATGTAGCCCATGCGTATCAGATCAGCAGTGAGTTCCTCGGTGCAGGCGTGTGCTGCTGCCACCCGCTCCGGCGACCTGCGATCAAAAGCCATGTTGATGACTGCTTCCAATGCATGGCCGTTGATGAGATTGAGCGTTATGTAAGCAATGAAACCATGACGGGCAAATACCAACTCCGCGTGGTCGACAGCAGATTGAAGCTCCTTTGGCGTGGTTGGCAGAATGGGCAACGTGAATAGCATTCCGCAATCACTTTGATCGGGATCCTCATCGTGAGCTCGAGGCCACAACCCCAGCGGCCAGTAGGCGCTCTTCATCGGTTCGCTTGTGGGCACACCTCCTGCGACACGATAGAGAGGTTCGGCCGCCAGAAGGATAGCTTCCTTCCTGCGCAGCCATGGAATGAACCGACACCGGTGCAGCAGCCATTTTACGGCATCCATCATAAAGTCGTTTAGGAACGTAACCTCTGCTATTCCGCGCATGGCACGCCTGATCTCCCTCCGCGCTGCACGCAATTGTGCAGGCGTTCCCACAATGGCACCGACGGCGCTCCATGCGCTAAAGCCCTCGGCGTTCAGCATCTTTTCTGCCGTATGACGCAGATGAAGATCGTCGCCAGGCATCCATTTCTTAATCTCCTGATACACCAAGGGCGCCATGGCAATTTCAGCTCTTGCCCTGTTGCCAACATGTACCACCGTGGGCAGAATCTGCTTTTGGCGCAAAGCAGAGAGAGCAGCCATGAAGATTCCGAGCTTAGACGGGTTGTCTGTTCTTGCGATCATCACCATCTGTGCCTCAGGCATAGGCAGCAGCGCAATACCCAGGACGGTGATTACACCGAAATTGGATTGAAAGAAGAGTCCGTCCAATGCAGGGCCAATGCCGTGTTTGTAAGAGTGTGTCATTCGAGCCCCGGGAAAGTGTCCAAAGCCGGTATGCAGCAGAGTACCATTGCCCAGCACAACTTCAAATCCGGAAACTTCATCCACACGAGAAGCCAGATAACCCACTCCGCGTTCCAGCGCATTGCCGACAATGCTGGTCTCGGCCGCTGAACCGGTGACGTTAAAGCGGAGAGGAATGCGTTTCTCGCGCAGATAGCTGCATAACTGCGCCTGCGTGACTCCCGGCTCGATGATCGCGTACTGTTGTTCGATATTAATCTCGCGAATGCGATTCATTCGGCCTAAATCAAGCACAACAGTATCGTCTCGCACCGGCAGCCGAGACCCCATGCCCCAGTTCTTGCCGCAACTGATCGGATGTATCGGCACACCGAATTGGTTGGCCACGCGAACTACATGTTGTACCTCGTCTGCCGAGGCTGGTCTGAGCACAGCGCACACGCTTCTGGTCAATCCACCGACATTTTGGGAATATCTGTACAGAAAGTCAGCGTCGATATGAACATGATCTGCGCCCAATGCCTGTCGCCAGGCGTTGAGTGCGGCAGAAAGATCGGTTGTGTTCATAGGACCTATCCTCAAGAAGTGGCATCCACAGGAGATGTGGCTGGATCAGGAAGCCGATTCAAGTAACGGCAACCGGATGATCACGAGAGTGCCCTTGCCGGGAGAGCTCTGAATATCAATTGAGCCACGAAGGTCATCAATAACGGTCTTGGTGACAAACAGCCCCAGCCCCGTGCCTCCAGTGTCCTGCTTGGTAGTGAAGTATGGATCAAATACCCGCGCCAACTTCTCAGCCGTGATGCCACAGCCATTATCCTGCACAGTGATCTCGACCACTTTGCCTTCCCGCTGATACCCGATGACCACGGACCCGGTATTTTCAGGCATCGACTCCAATGCGTTTACCAGAACATTTGAAAAGGCCCTGGATAGTTGCAATCTATTCGCCATGATAATCGTTTCTGGACCTTCGGCAGCCATCGAGAACTTCAGCCCACGCTCAGTTGCGCGCGGCTCCAAACTCTTGACGACAGTTTTGATCAACTCGCCAAGCTGCACCACCTGAAGAGGAGAGGAGTTGCTGTTACCGAGATTCATCAATAAATCGGTTAGTTCCTTGCACTGCCACACGCTGCTTTCTATCATTTTGATGGACTCAATGGTTGTTTCCCACTGATCGCCTAGTTCATTCCTGGATTTTTGCAAACTTGCACAAAGAAGTTGCACATAACCAATCACCGTTGTGAGCGGATTACGCAAGTCATGCGCTATTTCCGCCGAGCGTTGTCCTACTGATATCGCCAGACGGTCTTTCTTGGCCAGCTCATTGACTAGTCTGGCGTTGATTTCTCTCAATTCCTTCTCAGCCAGTATGCGGCGGCGTTCCATGCGCGTTCGTTGTATGTTGCGCTCGATTACGCGTGACATTTCTGTGGTATCAAACGGTTTCTTGAGGTAATCGCTGGCACCAAGCCTGATGGCTTCCTGTGCAGTATCGAGTGCACCGTAGCCAGTCAGCATCACGACCGATATCGTGGTATTAACCGCTCGTATCTCGCGTAAACCGGTAATACCGCTCTTGCCGGGCATGCGGATATCCATAACGACAACATCCGGCTGGTGCTTGTGCAGTAACTCCAATCCCTGGTCTACGGATTCCGCACTGAATACCTGATAATGATTCTTCAGAAGAATCCGCAAGCTCTCACGCGGGCCGAGATCGTCGTCGATCACAAGGACCTTGGCAGGAACTTCACTGGCAACAGTTTCACTCATAGGAATGTTAAAACATAGGACAGACTGATTAGATCTGAAGATACGGAATAGTCGCCGTTGAGAGCAGTTGACTGATTGTCGGTAATGTTACGATCTTCGTAGAGGTTGAGAGCGTAGGCCGCATTGACGGCGTGACGTCCACTATGCCACCCCAGCCCGAACGTGATGACGTGCGTATCAGTGTCGCCCAGGATGGGCGAGAAAGTCCGGTTGGGGATAGGGCTCTGCACGAATGTATAACCTGCTCGAACGGCCCACTCTGTTGCAAAACGATATTCTGTTGAAAGTCCGGCGGTGAACGTATCGCTCCAATCATTATTGACGATCCTGGCGCTCGGAGGCAGCAACAGGTTATTGGATCCAATGTCAATTGGCTGGGAGTCGTTGCGTGACCAGGTGATCCATTCGGCATCCGCTTCCACGTTCCAGTTTGGAGCGAGTTCCACACCATAACCGACACCAAGAATGTCGGGGAACTTCATTTTTGAGGAAAAAGAAGACGTCGGACTTAGTGGACTGCCCTGCGGCATATTGCTCACGTCGAAATCGCCATCATATGACACATCAAACCTGCTGCGATAGGTCAGAGCCAGCCGTTGCGACCTGGTGATCAACCATGTAAGTCCGACATTTCCTCCAACAGCCATTCCGTCACCCTGAAAACTCGCCACTCCATCCGGCAACGCCGGATTGCTGAACGCCATTGCCCACGGGAATGACTGCTTGAATTTCAGACGTGACCAATACACATCCACGCCGGCGCCCAGCAGTAACGATTTTGTGAGATGGAACGCAACTGAAGGATTGATGTTGATCATGCTCATCTGCGCCGAATAAGGAGAATTGTACTTCACAAAGCTGTCTTGAGCCCAGTCAATTCCCTGTCCAAATGGCGTTGTCAGCCCCAGCCCCAGCGAGAATGTCTTTCCGCCATATTGGATGGGGGTCGCCACGAACAAATTTGGCAGCACTTGCCAGTCCGTGTCCGAAGACAAATTATAGCCCGGGCGACTATATTCCAACGTTGAGTGTGCGATTGAAACCGCAGCCTCGATAGAATTACCCTGTATAAGAGCGAGATTGGCGGGATTATAGAACACGGCGGAAGCGTCGGATGATTCAGCGATAACGACGCCGGCACGACCCAGACCGACAGCTCCGGGCGGTGGATTGCGGAGACCATCGGCCCACAAATGGAGAGCCGAGCTAAAGACGACACAGACAAACAACACGCTCCACGTCCCACGTGCTCTTCTCATTGATCTTTGCCCCTTCTTTGTTTGCCTTGCTCGAAATCACCTGGACGGCGACGTTAAACAGCGGCCGATGTCCCCTCTATGTCGATGAGTGTACTCATTTCGCTACGGACCAAATCCCGAGTCCTGCGTGATTTGCCTTGTTTCAAATATCGAGTTCGTCTTACTGTACTACATGTGTCGGCTTTTAAAAGAACAAAAGCATGCCAAATAGAATTCAAAATGCTTAGAAAAAACAGGGTGGTTGTGACCGGGCTGGGGGTTCTGGCTGCCAACGGGACCGGTAAAGACGCCTTCTGGAGAACCTTGCTTGCCGGTCAGAGCGGCATCGGCCCTATCACGCTGTGTGACGTGTCAGACCTGAAAGTCAAGATTGCCGGCGAGGTTAAGAACTTCAATCCTGATGCTTATCTTGACGGAAAGATCAAAGCCAGACATCTGAGCCGCAACGTTCAATTTGCCATTGTGGCCAGTCGCATGGCGCTTCAAGATGCACAATTGGAGACACCTGTACTTGTGAGGGCTGCTCCAATTCTGATCATGTTCGGCATCAGTATGGGCGGCTTCGACTTCATTGAGAGTCAGATACGTCGAATCGTCGCCAAAGGCGCCCACACCATGTTGCCGTCTGTTACGGGTTGCCTGCATACTTCAGCGGCAAGAACAGTTGCTGAGCTGCTGGCCTTGCCAACACGCATCGGCACGCTCGCGAACAATTGTGCTGCTGGTCTGGATGCCGTTGCGGCGGCTGCCGAAATGATCCGGGATGGTCGTGTGGAGATAGCCATTGCAGGCGGGTCAGACGCCCCTATAGAGACGTCGCTGGTTGCCGGTTTTTCCGCGGCAAAAATGCTCAGCGTCAGTCTTGAATCACCGCAGAAAGTCAGTCGTCCGTTCGATCTCAGAAGATCCGGAGGGGTTCTGGCTGAAGGCAGTGCGATGGTAATTCTCGAGAATGCAGAGCATGCGCTGGCTCGCGGTGCCAAGCCCTATCTTGAGATCACGGGCTTTGGTTGCGCCAGCGACGTTACGCCGGAGGTTGGCCGCGGTTTGGCAGTAAGCATGCGCGACGCCTTAGCCAATTCATCGCTGAGACCCTCTGAAATAGATTTCATATCTGCACATG
>JBAXMA010000037.1:0-15267 GCA_037134535.1 bacterium | reverse complement strand
GGTCATATATCAGCAATGGCGCCGCTGCAGAAGCTGCCCCTGGAATTTCTGGATCTCAGCGGCAATGAGGCCATTAAAGATTTTTCGGTTTTGGCCGGTATGCCTCTTCGTGGGCTTTCACTAGGTGGCACTGCCTTGCAAGATCTCACCCCGCTTGCGGGCCTGGAGTTGACCTTTCTCGATATCAGCGGGACTAAGGTAAGTAATCTGACTCCTCTGAAGGGAATGGCGCTGGTTGATCTCAGAATATCGAATACCAGAGTTTCTGATCTCGCACCGCTGTCAGGAATGGCGCTCAATAAATTCTACTGTGCCGGTATACAGCCCGGTAGCTGGGCGCCGATAATCACAATGCCGATAACGGATATTGTGGTTACCGTATCGAAAGGCGGTGAAGTGCCTGGATTTGTCAAGAGTCTGACAAAGCTGCGTGTATTGAATGGCTTGTGGCTGAAATAGCGCAGTGCCCGGATCTCAGGCGAATTCTACAAGCGACTTCGTGAAATCCGGTCTCGCGATTCCCTTCTCGGAAATGATCGCGGTTATCAGTCTTGCCGGGGTGACATCGAAGGCCGGAGAATAGACTCTGACGCCGGCAGGGGCTGTGCGTTTTCCAAATCCGCACACAACCTCTTCGGGTCCGCGTTCTTCGATAGGAATTCCACTACCCGTGGCGAGACTCATATCGAAAGTGGAGGACGGCGCGAGCACGTAGAAGGGTATTCCATGGGCGTTGGCGAGTACTGCCACACCATATGTTCCAATCTTGTTAGCCGTGTCGCCATTGGCGGCAATCCGGTCAGCACCTACAAGCACGGCATCGATTTTGCCTTCTTTCATAACCTGGGCAGCAGTGTTGTCGCAGATTACAGTGACATCTATGCCGGCCCGGTCAAGTTCCCAGGCGGTGAGACGTGAGCCTTGGAGCAGCGGACGGGTTTCATCGGAATATACGCTTATTATTTTGCCCTGTTCCTTTGCCAGATACAGTGGTGCGAGTGCTGTGCCGTATTCAGAGGTTGCAAGGCTGCCGGCGTTGCAGTGAGTGAGAATTCTCTGGCCGTTCTTGAGGAGGGAGGCTCCGTGCTCGCCGATTCGCCGGCACATCGAGCGGTCTTCCTCGAAAATTGCGATTGTCTCCCTTGCAAGGCTCTCCAATAACTGATCCGGAGGGAGAAGCTTTCCCGCTTCGGCTGCTGCCTTCATCCGGTCGAGGGCCTTGAACAGGTTTACAGCGGTTGGTCTGGTTCCGGCCAGATAGCCCGCGGCCTTTGCAACCTCTGCGGTAATGCCGGCGCCAGTAGCTGCCTGCTTGTTCTGGATTGCGCAAAGAACTCCCATGGCCGCTGCCACGCCTATTGCCGGCGCGCCACGTACCCGCAGCATTTTGATTGCCTCATGAATATCGTCAACGTTTTGAGTTTCTATGTAGACAAGATCGGTCGGCAATCGTGTCTGGTCTATCATCCGGACGTGTCCGGGCAGAAGTCCGCCGGTACGTTCGGAAATCCATTCTATTGGTCTTATGGGCATAATGCTTTACCTCTCCGAAAAGATTGTTCCAGTCAGTGGTTCAGTAGTCGTTCCGACCTCACTGTAGCGTATCGAACGGCAGAAGTGCAATCTGGATAAGGTTGAAAGTCGCATGCATTGCGAAAGGCACGAGCATTGAGCCGGAGTGCGCGTAGGCGATGCACAGAGCCAGTGAAAGAATAAACAGCGGAGCATATGTTGAGACCTCTACGTGCAGGATTGCAAAGACAAGAGAAACCATGATTGCCGCCGGCAGAAAGCCCAGTCTTCGGGCTGCCGCAGGCAATGCTATTCCGCGAAAGACCAGTTCCTCGACGGCTGGCACAATGATTACCGCAATTGCAACGACCGAAACTCGCACGTACCATGGGGCTTCGATTGTGCTTTTGATCATCTGGGCGACGGATTGCTGGTCGCCTTGCAGCTCCAGTTTCTGGAAAAGCCACAAGGAGGATATTACTACAATGCATACGAGCGGATATGTCCCCATGCCTATGAAAATGCCGCTTGTTGCGCGGCGCAACGCATTCCCTGGCTCGATCCCGAATCCATCCTTGAGAGAGATATGTTCCAGATACATTACCAGCCGGATTACTGCAAGGCAGGGCAGATGTACGAACATTACACCCGGTACGAGACCTGCGTATAAAGGAAAATCCAAGTCCTGCCAGCCTTGATTGATGGCCAACCACAGCATGAATGAAAGTACACCCATGCCGCACAGGACAGTTGCGGTTAGCAGGCCCACATGGCTCAGTGACCATGGGCGGTCATTTACTCCGGCGGCTATTGCAGTCCATGCCGGTGGTCGTATGACAATCATGACGACAAGAACGAGAGCAGCAATAATGCACGCTGAAAGCAGCAGGATTGCAAACTCCATTGGTAATCCATGGAGTGAAATCGAGTGATGTTCTGTCGCCATTCCGAAGCTATTTTACCTGCTCAACGGTTATCTCTGGGTCGACATCTTCACGCAGCATGGACTCGATGCCCTGCTTGATTGTTTGCGTGGCGTGAGGGCAGCAGCCGCAGGCTCCCTTGAGCCTCAGCTTGACAACTTTGCCCTCAATTCCGACAATTTCCATGTCGCCGCCGTGCTCCTGCAGGGCGCCTCTGGCTTCTTCGAGTTTTGCGCGTATTTTCTTTTCCATGTTTGTCCTTTCATTTGAATTCTATCGTTACGTGGTCTGATGGTTCAATCTTGATGCCGGGCAAACCGGCAAGTTTAATTCTGGCTGTGTCAATGTCGTCGATCTGGCCCATTGTCAGTAGCTTGTCCAGTTGCCGGTCGTCTTCCAGTAGTTTGTCGATATTCAGATCGAGTAGAACCACAGTGTTCCTGTTCCCCGGTTCAACTGAAGTGGCGTTTGTGCGGCCGATTGTACCCTGCACTGTGACGCGCAGTTGTATCCTGAATTTTTCGAACATTGTGCGGACTACAGCTCTCTGTTCAGATACGAGATTCTTGGGAAGAGGCTGGAATGCCGGTCGTGACATGCTGGTCTCATTCATTCCCCGCCTCGGGATGTTTATGACCAGGGATGAGTTGTCAGTGTTCAGGGCGAAAGTGACAATCCGCCGTTTGTCGGTTTGCCCCGGGGCCAGCTGTCCAAGCATGGTGGCATCTGGCTGAAGGTCAATGTTGAGGGTTCGAATGTCTTTGAATGCATAAACTGCTATATAGCCGATCACGCCTTGTTCCTGTAAATCCTGAACAGAGGTCAGGTTCACATTCCGTCCCATGGCAAGAGCCCTGTTCGCCAGCCTGGACTTGTTCCCGGCAAGAGTGAAGGCCACCTGGTTCGTGCCTGCCCAGGGCATGAGTGATTCCTTGACCTTGATTGTCTCCGTCACGGTGCCGCTGCCATCCTTGTTGACATGGATAACGGTGTTTGCGTCAAGGCAGCCGTACAGTAATGGCATCATGCACAGACTGCACACAGTCCTGAACAGTCGTTGAATTATCCCGCGCTGTATCATTCTTCAGTGAATCTCCTGTCGCCAATTTCCTGATGCTATTCCATTGGAGCTTCCGCGTCAACATCAGGCATTACTGTTGTTCGCATCGATGACTCGACAGTGAGTTTGTCCGGGGGTAGATTGCTCGCTGTGTAACTACTGGACAGCGTTGAAGTGGCCAGGTGTCGTGGCCGTGTACAGGAGGAGCGATATGATCAGAAATTCTTCAAATATGCGGGTAGAGAAAAGAGAAAAGATGCGTGGGGGAGAAGGAACGGTCACTATTGTGCATTTCTTTGAACGGGAGGAGTTTGGATCAGAAACGAGGCTGTGTTCTAAACTCATATTGCCGCCCGGTACAAGTATTGGCGAGCATAGGCACGAGGGAGAGGACGAGGTGTATCTTGTCTTGAAAGGTACCGGGCTTATTCATGATGGACCTTCAGAGTCACGTGTTTCGGCAGGTGACGCGATCCTGACTGGAAAAGGGCAGTCGCATTCGGTTTGCAATGACGGCACTGAGACATTAGAAATGGTGGCTCTGATCACCTGCTACTGAGGCACAGCCAATATGAGTCCGGTGTTTGAAGTCGGGAAATCATTCGATTTTGGATTGCCAGTGCGAATCTATTGCGGAGAGGGTCTCCTTGACAGGCTTAAGGATGTATGTCCGGAAGCGAAGAGAGTTCTTTTGGTCACAGGGCGTGGTTTTGCCGGGGCAAGCGGTCTTGTTGATCGAGTGCGAAGAGCGTTCAAAGGGAAGTCTGTCGAGTTGTTCCGTGAAGTTGAATCAAACCCATCCATAGAGACGGTTGAGCGCGGTGCAGTTTTTGCCGGCAGCATGCACGTCGACCTGGTGGTGGGAGTGGGCGGGGGGAGTGCGCTTGATGCGGCAAAATGCATTGCTGTTCTTGCGTCCAACAGAGAAGGCTTCCGTGGACTTCTCGGTCGCAAGAACTATGCGAATCCGCCGGTACGAATGGTTGCAGTCCCGACGACGTGCGGGACAGGCAGTGAGGCAAACAGGTACGCGATAATCACAGATCCTCACTGTAATGACAAAGTAACCTTTGAGAGTCAGCATACGTACCCGGTTGCGGGAATTCTGGACCCGTCGGTACTGGAGACTCTTCCCTCCACTCTCCTTGTGGAAACCGCATGTGATGCGTTTACGCATGCTTTTGAAGGCTATACATCCCGGCGGTCCCAGCCCTTGACGGACACTCTTGCACTGGAAGCCATGGCGCTGATTGTCAGGAATTTACCCCCGGCAAAGGAGGGCGACCGTGCGGCCAGGGCGACACTTCTGTATGCTGCGTGCATGGCTGGAGTAGTGATTGACCACACTGCCACGACCATGCTTCACGCCATGGGTTACTATCTCACCTTGAAGCACGGGGTGCCACACGGAAAGGCAAATGCGATGTTCTTGCCGGCTCTTTTCTCGTATCTTGAGCACGAAAGCCCTGGCAAACTGAGACATGTGTATGACCTGTTCCCCATGAACAGGCGGGGGCCGGAGGGTATAAAGCATTACCTGCGCGACCTGGGCATCGATGTCTCGGCGCTGACCTGCGGAATGAACCTGTCAGAGACGGAGCAGTTTGCTGATTACGTTCTCGGCAGGAAGAACACCGCCTGTACAGCAGGAACTGTGACCAGAGAGATTCTGGTGCAGTTGCTTCGCTGGAGCTGGTAGGTTTACCTTGACTGCCTGCGAGTCAAAACGATAGGGTCCAAGCTGCTGATCTTGCACGGATACCAATCAAAAACGGGGCCACTGTAATGTCTGTAACATTGAGCAAACTACGGCGGAATGATCCGTCGTCGAAGCTTTACATCAAAACGTCTGACGGGGCACAGCATGGTCCTTTAAGCGTTACAGAACTATGTAAGTGGGCCATTCAAAACCGTATCCCGACTGGAAGTAAAGTGTCGGATGACGGGGCCATATGGGTTCCTGCCGAGATGATTGAAGAGTTCAAGATGGA
This sequence comes from bacterium, assembly GCA_037134535.1. Taxonomy (GTDB): domain Bacteria; phylum Verrucomicrobiota; class Kiritimatiellia; order SPBP01; family SPBP01; genus JBAXKQ01. The sequence goes on along the minus strand of JBAXMA010000037.1, from coordinate 9,781 downwards.
GTGGGACGCTAAATGTTCAGATGGCAGAACTGCCGGTCCGTATAATCTGCTGGCTATACCACTTCTGGTGCAGGATGGATCCCTGGAGGCGGGTGACATGCTCGTCAACAGGATCAGTACACGCAGTGTACAGGTCAGAGATCTACTCAAGCTGGGAACGGCGGTTGTTCGAAAGATGGCCGGCGCCAATGATGCTATTCCGGACACAGGCGACTTATTGGCCGGGAGCTTGCCACAGCGGGAACTCTTTTCACCATCAACGTTGACATCAGCGCCGCAACCTCCCGCTGATACCGTACCGCCGGCTTCCGACATGGCCGGAAGCCGTGGCGCCAGGAAGTCGGCTGCGGCGCGTGAATCTGAAAGCGGAACGCAGATAGTGCGGCTCAAGGATTCGCTTGCAAGCAGGACAGAAGAGAATTCATTGCTCAAGGAGGCCCTTGCTCACGCGAAGGCGGCTCTTGATCAGGAGAAGGCACCCCATTTTGAAATGATCCGGATGAAAGAGCAGGAGATCAAGCATCTCAAGGACCGGGTAAAAGTTCTGGAAACAGAGCACCATGATTTGTCGGCACGTCTGGCCATGTCATTACAGGCCGTTGAAAAGGCCCGGCAGAATGACGAAACTTTGAAGGTTGGTGTCCGGAGCAAAGAGGCTGAACTGGCCAGGCGCAGCGTGGAACTGGAGAAGGCCCTGAATAACAGTGCGGCGGAAACTGCCAGGGTGAAAACCGTCCTCGAGCAGGAAAAAGCACTACATGCGGAAATGCGTCGTACGACCGGAGACAGGGAGCAGCAGGCCGCGGGCCGCATTAAGGAACTTGAGATAGAAGGCCGGACCCTTTTCTCCAGACTGGCGCAGGCGACGCGGGCGCTTGAAGATCTGACACAGAAGGATGAAGCACTGCAGCTTGAGAGCCGGAGAAGAGAAGAGGAGTCTGCAAGACTCATTGAGCAGCTGGAAAAAGCGTCGAGTGCATCGTTGTCGGAGACCGCCAGACTCAAGGCGGACCATGACTACGAGAAGACTCTTCACACCGAGACGCGCCGTCTTGGTGCGGAGAAGGAAAAACAGTATGCCGGCAGGATCAAGGAACTGGAGACAGAAACCAGAGACCTTGCGGCGCAGTTGGCTACATCCGCACAGGGCTCTATTGAGGCACGGCAGAAGGACGAAGCCCTGCAGGCTGAGGGGCGGAAGAGAGATGCCGACACGGCGCAGCGAATCGACCAGATGCGGCGATCACTGGAAGCGCGTGTGGCTGATGTGTCCAAGCTCAAGGCGGAGCTTGATCGCGAAAAATCGCTGCATTCGGAGACACGCAGGCTGGATGGCGAGAGAGAACAGCAACTTGCCGGTCGGGCAAAGGAGCTTGAAATCAAGGCGAGGGAGGCAGCCGCCCGTATGGCTGAGAGTATACAGCTGGCAGAGGAGCGGAAACGCAAGTATGAAGCCATTCAAAAGGAAAGCAGGCAGAAGGAATCGGACGTCGCAGTCAACGTAGAGCAGATTCAGAAGAGCGCCGAGGCCGCATCCAAGGCGGTTCGGGAAGTGCAGCAGAAACTGGATGATGAGCAGGTGGCGCATGTGCTTGTGCAGAAAGAATGGTGGAAGAAGGAGCAGGATCTCACGGAGCGTATTGCGCGCATGGAAGCGGATGCGGGATCTCTGTCAGGAATAGTTGCCCAGACCCGCATAGATGCCGAGAAGCAGAAAGCGCAGGATCAGATTCTTATCGACCAGGGCAAAACCAGAGAGACTCAGCTTGCCCAGCGCCTCTTGCAGCTCCAGTCGGAGCATGAACAGACCGTGATTGCGTTTGATCAGGCCCGGAAGAAGCTGGCCGAAAAGAGAATGGCTCCAGCGCCAGCCCCTGATCCTGCAGTCAGCGAAAGAGAAAAACGGCTTACGCTGTCGCTGACACAGATGGAAAAACAGACCGAGAACGCCACGCTTCAAATGGAACAGTCGAAGGCTGAGACCGAAAGGCTGCGAAAAGAACTTGTGCGCACCGGCGAAAGGCTGACAGTAGCAGAAAATGAGTCTCGCGAACGTATCGGTGAACTCGAGAGGACCGTCCAGGCCGCGATGCAGGCTACCGAGGCGATGAAGAAAGCCAGCGAGGAGCAGGGCCGGATGTGCAGGCGGATCACAGAAGAAAACTCAGCGCTCAGCAGCAGGATTCCGGGACTACAGGCCGAGAATCAGAAGATTGAGGAATCTGCACAGAGAACTCTAGATGAGCTTGCCGGGGCAAGGCGCTTGATTGAAGAAAACAGGCAGCGAGCTGTTGCAGAGCTCGCGGTGGAGCGGCGCCGTGCTGATGACGTTAACAAAATCCTTGCGGTGGAACGGAAACGGAGCGAGGCCGTGATGAATGCCGCCCGCGGGGAGAGTGCCAGACTGGAAGCCCGTCTGGAATGTATGATGCAGGAGCCGGCAAGGGTCGAGGAACGGGCAGAAAAGAGGCGTGGTCTGATTGTGACTGCTTCGATTGCTTCGGTGGTTGGTGTGCTGGCCTTTCTTGTTGGCATTGGTATCAGGACCATGATGGGTACTCCGGCTGTCAGCGAGCCCGTTGCCGTGCAGATGAGACCCGCAGAGAAATCAGTGGTTTCCAAGCCTGTTGCCGTGACAAGTATCGTTCAGAAGGTAACGATCACTCAGGCAACGAATCCGGCCCCTGCCGGAATTGCCGCTGTCGCTCCAACCAGTATTGTTCCGGCAGTGGCAATTCAGCCTGTGGCCCCGGCTCCGAAGTGGCCGGATATTGCCATTGATGGATTGTTTGTGACAAAGACAAACAGGGCAGAGGTTATAGCTTTCAGTTATGGGGTTTTCTCGTCAATGGCCACTCTGAAGGAACAGGCAAAGACCGATCTCGGTCTTGTAGCTGACCAGATCCGGACAAAGATGGATGGATTGACACTTGTTGTTGTGGGCTATACCGATACGATTCCGATGAGCACAAACGCGGCATATTCCGGTAATTACGAACTCGGCTTGTACAGAGCCCGTGCTGTTGCAGAGTATCTTGTTCGGCAGTGTGACCTGCCCGTGGAGCGCGTTGTTGCGGTCTCGTCCGGGGGAACTCCCTATACGCCATATCCCAATGCAGATGCTGAGTCGCGGAAGAAGAATCGCACTGTAGTGCTCAGACTGGTACCGGCGTCAGATGCTCAGCGGATCAAGGGCCTCTATAAAAATCCGTCGGCACCATGATGAGACGCCGCGCTACAGGGAGTGAATTGATAGCACGTATCAGTGTGCGAAGCGCTTAGGCGAGGATCTGGCTGAACATTTCAGGAGTTTTCACGCCTGTTTTTGCGCGGTAACAATGCCATTGATCCCCGGCATAATGGAGTTCTTAAGGTTCTTGGCCAGAGCGGCAATACTCCTGCCCAAGAGACGCGACACCAGTCCTGCAACTCTCCCGGTTGGTTCCGGCTCATGCAACTGATATTGAACTCTGGGGAAGGTTCTGATTTGCCTGAAATCAGCTTCCATGAGTAACTTTCTTGTGAGAGCCGGCGGCATATCACGCTCGGTTACTCCGCATTCTCTGATAGCCTGTTGAGCTGTTGTTGACATGTGATGGCCTTTTCCAGGCTCGACCACGGCGATCTCACCACCGGGTTTGAGGGCTTTGAACACCTGTGAGATGACTGCTCCAGGCGATTCCGCGTGATGAAGGCAGTCGTACAGAATCGCAATATCAAATTCATTCTGGAAGGGCAGCGCTTCAAAGTCACAAACGCTGAATCTGGCACCTGACCCTGCATTTATGTCGCCGGCAAGTTTAATTGCGGCCGGTGCTATGTCAACGCCAAGGACTTCATAGCCGGATAATGCGAACATCGCAGAGGTCCATCCTGAGCCGCAGCCGAGATCGAGCAGGCGTGCGGGAGGTTTGCGGATGACCGTGAGGAGCTGTCCCATGTCCAGCAGGTAGGCGCCGCGCTGGTCGGCCGAGAAAGGCTTTCGTCTGACGAAATCCCTAGCCTGTTCGCTCATCTGCCCGAAATAGTCAATTTCCGCCTGCTTTGACACATGCGTTCCCTGCAGGTTAGAAACCCTTTTGCTTGAGCAGTACGCCCAGTTCCTTCTGGAACGCCTGAATGTCGGCCTGACCGGGTTTGTAGCCTGCTTTGCTGGCGCCGAGAGCGAGACGACCATAAGTGTCGAGTGCCCATGATGCCTTGACACCGTCGCTGAAAACAACATTACCGCTAACGACGGTTCCAGGCTTGGTCACCAGATCGATATCGACTTTGACATTGGTCAACAGCCCATCCGGACTTGCGGGCTGGGTGTCCTCCATATCTGCTTCTTCGTCGGGAAGATCTGCCTCTGGCCCTGCTTCAGGAGGTGTCGCTGTCGAGAGGTCAGGTGTCTTTGCCCGTGGCACATCCTTGTCCTTCAATTTGACGCCGAGATCGTCAACGAGGAAGCGGACGTCCATGAATGTCAGAGTGATATTGAATTCGCTGATGAGTTTTCGTTGTATTTCCGACAACCCCTCACCCTTGGCGACCCACCCGGTCACTATTGCTTTCTGTTCGTTTGTCAGTTGCATGCCGGGATACTAGCTGAGGCGGGGTATCAGTGTAAAGAGCTATGTCCGGGCGGCTAGCTGTGGTTACAGCAAGCAGCTCAACTACCAATCGCAGTTGCTCTTTGGGTGACTCGAGTCTACATTTCTGTGAGAGGGCATGATCTCATGAGAACGAAGGCAATCTTCATAGATGGGCCGGCACCGTATGCCGGAATGGCTGATGCACAGGACCGGCTTTTGTCCGCCAGGATTGTAGATGAGATCGGAGACACTGTTCTTTTTGTCGAACATCTTCCCGTGGTAACGATCGGGCGACGAGGCGATGTGAGTTGTCTGCTGAAGTCGCCTGAATTTCTCGCGCGCAAGGGAATTGCTGTTTCTCAGTCCACCCGGGGGGGTAATGTGACCTATCATGCCCCCGGCCAGATCGTGATGTATCCAATACTGAAACTCACCGGTAGTGAGGCTGATGTGCATTGCTACACGACCGCGCTCGAGGAGATAGCCATACGCACGGCTGCCGACTTCAGGGTGCGGGCTTTTCGCAGGAGCGGTATGACCGGGGCCTGGACAGACCATGGTAAACTGGCTGCAATAGGAGTGAGACTGAAGCGATGGACCACGTCCCACGGAATGAGCTTCAATGTTAACGTTGATCTTTCAGGATTCGACTCAATCGTCCCATGCGGACTCAGAAACGAGAGTGTGACGTCGCTGGAGGCAATCCTCGGCGGAAAGTGTCCGCAGCTGAGCAAGGTTCGCGATCGCATGGCCAGACACTTCTCGGATGTTCTCGGGCGGCAACTTGAAATACGGCGGATGACAAGTGAGATCTTTTTGAGGATTCCCAATTTTCCGGGTTGAAATGTCCGCCCGCAATCCATACAGTCAGACGAATGAAGCCTGCCAAGATGAATAGACCGGACTGGCATACCTATTTTATGGATATTTGCAGGGTTGTGGCAACACGAAGTAACTGCCTGCGCAGGCAGGTGGCTGCGGTGATTGTGAAAGACACCCGCATTATTTCCACCGGTTACAACGGCACGCCGCGTGGTGTGCAGAACTGTTGTGATGGTGGCTGTCCCCGCTGTGCCGGCGATGCCCCGTCCGGTGCTGATCTGGGTGAATGTATCTGTTCACATGCCGAAGAGAACGCTATTGTTCAGGCGGCATGTCATGGAATATCGATTGATCGCGCAATCCTCTATTGTATGGCCAGCCCCTGCCTGCTCTGCGCCAAGATGGTGATTAACGCTGGTATTAAGGAAGTTATCTACGAGGACGAATACCAGTTCAACAGGCAGACCCGCGCCCTTTTTGCCCGGGCTGGAGTCAAGTGCCGGAAGTTCAGACGAAGATAACTACTGTCCGTTTAAATGACACATGGAGTATAAGCAATGAGGGAAATAGGTATAGGTTTACTGGGATTCGGGACCGTCGGTGCCGGCGTTGTTGAATGCCTGCAGAAGAATGGCGGCCTCATTGCCGAGCGCGCGGGAGTACGGTTGGTGATCAGGAAGATTGCCGACACTGACCTGAAACGTGACCGCGGGGTCAAGGTGGCGCGAAGTCTCCTGACGACCGATGCGGCAGCCGTTATAGCCGACCCGTCAGTTGATGTCGTTGTTGAGTTGATTGGCGGCACGAACGTGGCCCGCACTTTCATCCTGCAGGCGCTGAATCTTGGCAAGCCTGTGGTCACAGCTAATAAGGCCCTGCTGGCTAAACACGGCAAGGAGATTTTTGCTGCCGCAGACAGAAATGGCGTTGATGTGTGCTTTGAGGCTTCGGTTGCAGGCGGTATCCCGCTTATTCGTGCACTGAGCCGCGGTCTTGTGGCGGACAACATTGAGAGCATTCACGGAATCCTTAACGGCACCTGTAACTATATTCTCACCAGAATGTCGAAGGCAGGGCTCTCATTTGACGTGGCGCTGAAGGAGGCTCAGGCGGCAGGTTATGCTGAGGCTGATCCGGGGCTTGATATTGACGGGCATGACACGGCGCACAAAGCGGCCATACTTGCCCTTCTGGCCTACGGGTTCAGGGTTCCCATGAAAGCTATGCCGGTTGAGGGCATACGGGGCCTTGCTCATGAAGACATTGCGTATGCTCGCGACCTGGGATATTGCGTAAAGCTTCTGGCTGCTATCAGACGTGTCAACGGAGTGATAGAAGCGCGGGTCGGTCCGGCTCTGGTTCAAGCAGATCACATGCTGGCCTCTGTTGGCGGAGTTTTCAACGCAGTTCTTGTGAAGAGCGACGTTGCAGGTGAAACACTTTATTATGGCAAGGGTGCAGGCCGTTATCCGACGGCCAGCGCAGTGGTCAGCGACCTTGCGGATGTGGGCCGGAAGCTTGCCACCGGGTCGAATGACCGTCTCTCCCCGTTTCCCCGTGGAATCCGTGAAGGCACGCTGCGTGATGTCGGGCAGACCGAGTCGCGCTACTATCTGCGGATGCTTTTGCCGGACAATCCTGGAATTCTTGGTCGCATTTCAATGGCGCTTGGAAGGAATGGAATCAGTATTGCATCGGTGCGGCAGGCAGAGATTAGAAGTGTCGCCGGCCGGGTGCCGGTCATTTTTGTAACCCACAGGGCAAAAGAGGCGCAATTCAGCGCAGCACTTAAAGAGATCGACTCGACGAAGATGGTCGGCGGCCGGACAATCCGCCTCAGAATAGAGGATTTCGAATGAAATTGAAGGTGGCAAAATTTGGTGGAACATCTCTCGCAAATGCGACACAGATGCGGAAGGTTGCGGATATCGTGCTTGCCGACCCGGACCGGCGCATTGTCGTTGTTTCTGCGCCAGGCAAGGCGCACTCAAAGGATACCAAGGTCACCGATCTCCTTATCGCCTGCGCTGACAAGATGCTTGCAGCAGGGTCGGCCGATGCTGAGTTAAAGGCCATAAAGAGTCGTTTTGCTGAGATTCATAAGGATCTTGGTTTGCCTGCTGATGTGATGGCCCGTATTTCTAGCGATATGGACCTGCGGTTGCGCGGGGACGTAAAGCATCGGCACCGGTTTGCCGACACAATGAAAGCCGGTGGTGAAGACAACTGCGCCTGGCTTTTTGCCGCACTCCTGCGCAGCATGGGTGCTGATGCGCACTACGTCAACCCCGGCGAAGCGGGGATGCTGCTGAGTGGCGACTACGGTGCAGCGATGGTCCTGGATGAGACCTATAAGAGACTCAATTCGCTACGTGCGAAGAAGGGTATCATTGTTTTCCCCGGCTTCTTCGGGGCCACTCTGGACGGGCATACCGTCACATTCCCGCGTGGCGGCTCGGATATTACCGGTTCCGTGGTTGCGGCCGCCGTTCAGGCGGATCTCTATGAGAATTTTACCGATGTGGATTCTGTTTTCGCGGCTGACCCCAAGGTTGTTCGCGATGCCGTCCCGATCACGGAGCTGACTTACCGTGAGATGCGCGAGTTGTCATACGCCGGTTTCAGCGTATTTCATGATGAGGCCATAGTTCCGGCGGTTCGCGCAGGTATTCCCATATGCATCAAGAACACGAACAGACCGTCGGCTCCGGGTACGCTGGTGCTACCTGAGCGCAAGCACGTTACAGGCATGGCCGTGGGTATTGCCGGGCGCAGTGGCTTCTGTACAATTTTTGTCAGCAAGTACATGATGAACCGGGAAATCGGGTTCGGTCGTCGCCTTCTCCAGATTCTTGAGGAGGAGGGGATCTCGTACGAGCATGCGCCTTCCGGCATCGATAACATGTCGCTGGTAATATCTGAGGGCGAATTCAACAGCACGGCAGAGGATCGGGTTAGCAAGCGCATCGAGAAAGAGCTTGGCGCCGAGGCATCGGTCGAACGCGGGTTGGCGCTCATTATGATAGTCGGCGAAGGCATGCACTATGCCGTCGGCATGGCAGCTAAAGCCACCGCAGCCCTTGCGAAGAGCTCTGTGAACATTGAAATGATGAACCAGGGCTCCTCTGAAATCAGCATGATGTTCGGCGTCAAAGCCGAGGACCGCGAAAGCGCCGTACGCGGCCTCTATGACGCATTCTTCCGCCAGGGAAATTCAAAGGGTCAGCCCTTAGAATAGAGATTAGCGCTGTTGAGTGGCAAAGTTCCCTGCCGAGACGATCTACAACCTTCTTTAACTCGTCTCAGGCAGCCAGCAGTTCTCGTAAGTTCCGCGACTGGCAGCTCTCTGCCACCCCGCCCGCAAAAGGTGTTTCAATGACGTGCTTGCATCCAGCACGCATTTCTGACACCGTCTCACCATGTCGAAGATCCGCTTCTGGAGGAAATGCGCTTCTTCATGCCGATCCTTCCTGGCGCATGTCAGTACCACCAGAAAAGCTATTTCTTATCACTTGAAGACTCTGTTCTAGGACCATGCATGATGACACAACGCGGATGGCTGGCAGGTTTGTCTGTGTTCCTTTCGATGGGTAGCGCTCTCGAGATACAAGCTGAGCGGCAGGTTACGCAGCCGCGGTTGGTGGAGGCGCCGGTTGTAGCGACGACCAACCAGCAGGTGCAAAATTCCGCGACAGCTGCGCAAGATGCGTCCGCGCAGGCGCGCGAAGCATCGCCTGTCTCGGCACAGAAGGCCCCGACATCCGCGATTCCTCATCCCAATCTCATCCCGGAATGTATCCTGGCGCCGCAGCCGGAGAGCGCATATCCTGATGTCGGCCTGGGATGGAAGCTGCTGTGGTATATTCCCAATCGACTGATTGACTTCGTAGATATATTCCGGCTCCGTTTGCGGTTCGGGCCGGGATTGGCGGCGAACGCGCGAGTGACTGATTACGGTTCCTTCTACTTTGGCAAATACTGCAGCGTATACGCGGGGCTTCCAGGGCCGCGGAATCCTTACTACGCCCGTTTGCCCCTGGGCGTCGAATGCCTTAACGGCGTGGTGATTGGCGGTGTGGATGCAACTGATGACACACCGTACGGGCCGGCTTACGGCTTGACCGAAGTTGATGTCGGCTTGCACCTGCTGGTTGTAGGAGCGGAATTCGGCGTCGATCCGTTAGAGATTGCTGATTTCCTGTCCGGCTTGCTGATGTTCGATCTAAAGCATGACGACTATCCGCGCCCTCGCAGCCCGGAGCCTGCGACGACCAGCGGAGTTTCTGCAGGTACGGCAAAAGGCTTGTTTCAGGTTGCCCTCAAGCCGGCCGAGTTCGACGACCTTATCGCTCGCCTGGATTATCTTCACACGAATGTTCAAC
>JBAXMA010000036.1:0-15576 GCA_037134535.1 bacterium | reverse complement strand
GCGGAAGCACATTGAATGCTATCCTGTGGCCGTAGGTCTTCACGGTATACGGCTTTCCATCAACGTATTCCTTTGTCTGCCGCTCAAGCTCCAGAATGGCTTCCCTGCCAGTGCCTGACACAGATTGATAAGTTGATGCAACAAACCGGCGTACCTTGATGGCACGATGAAGCGGCGCCAGCGCCATCAGCGCAATTATGGTGCTGCAATTAGGGTTGGCGATAAATCCCTGATGTTTCTTCATGGCATCAGCATTGATTTCAGGTATGACCAGCGGCACGCGTGAATCCATTCTGAAATCGTCGCCATTATCAATGACAACAGCACCATTTCCAGCTGCAGACCAGCCATAGAGCTGCGACGCACCTTTCGAACCTTCTGTTCCGGCGAAGAGCACAATGTCCAAACCATCAAAAGCCCCAGGACTGGCGGCATTTCGCACGCTAAAGGTTTCTCCCGCTATCTCTTCATCGCGGTCGCGAGTTGCCAGTATCCGCAGTTCCGAAGCAGGAAAATCACGCTCACGAAGAACCTTCACAAGCTCCGTGCCTACAGTGCCTATTCCGACAATTCCGACCCGGAATTTTTTCATATCAGCTCACTCTCTCCGCCACCATATCCCCGACTTGTGTTGTAGAATACCCCATCTTACCGGCAGCCATACTCTTCATCTTCGTCCCGGTAATATCCATGACCGCTGATTCAATGGCCCTGGCTGCACGAACCTGACCGAGCGTCTCAAGCAACATTCCTCCCGCGCAGATACAAGCCAGCGGATTGATTATGTTCTTGCCGGTATACTTTGGTGCCGAGCCACCGATCGGCTCAAACATGCTCACGCCTTCCGGATTGATGTTGCCGCCTGCAGCTATACCCATTCCACCCTGAGTCATAGCGCCCAGATCTGTGATTATGTCCCCGAACATGTTACCGGTCACGATCACATCGAACCATTCAGGGTTCTTTACCATCCACATGCACGTCGCGTCCACATGGTAGTATTCCCTTTTGATATCCGGATATTCTTTCTTGCCCATTTCATTGAATGCGCGATCCCAGAGGTCATAAACATAGGTCAGCACATTGGTCTTGCCGCACAGCGCCAGAGTGTTCTTCTTCTTCCGCTTGCGCGTCAGTTCAAATGCATAGCGCAGGCATCTATCTACCTGGAAACGGCTGTAAACGCTTGTCTGAATGGCAACCTCGTCGGGAGTGCCCTTCATGGAGAATCCGCCAACACCGGTATACAGGTCGCCTGTGTTTTCGCGAACAACTACATAGTCGATATCTTCCGGTCCCTTACCCTTGATCGGAGTTTCCACTCCGGGATAAAGCTTCACCGGTCTCAGATTGATGTACTGATCCAGATCAAACCGCAGCTTGAGCAGTACTCCCTTTTCCAGGATACCCGGCTTTACATCGGGATGTCCGATTGCGCCGAGGTATATGGCATCGAACTTCCTGAGTTCAGCCACAGCTGAATCCGGCACGGTTTCCCCTGTTGCAAGATAACGCTTGCCCCCGAAATCATAATTCGTAAAATTGAGTTTGAATCCGAACTTGCGGCTGGCCGCCTTCAAGACCTTCACACCTTCGGCCATAACTTCCGGTCCAGTCCCGTCCCCGGGAATCACGGCAATTTTATAACTCTTGCTCATTTTGGTTCGCTTCTTTCCGCGCCGGTCTTACGGCGCATTTCATTCCGCATGGCGCGCCCACGGAGAATCGAACTCCGCTTACCAGGATGAAAACCTGGTGTCCTGACCGATAGACGATGGGCGCAATATCAAACCAGGGACCTATCCGACATTCGAAAACCATTGAATCCACGATCTCAACAGGTTCCCTGACAGGTTCAAAGGCACATAAAAGTATCAAAACCAGCGCAGGGATCAACACAAAACCGCATACGTCATTTCGCGTCGGTTTTTGGTGGTGGTTCACGACCAATCCGCCGGAGCACTTCCAGCATATCCGCCCATACGTCCTTCTTTGCGGGCGGATTCCTCAGAAGATATGCCGGATGCAGCGTTGGCATCGCAGGGATACCATCGAATTCCAGCCAGTTTCCGCGTAATTTGGTGATTCCAGTTTCATTTCCCAACAATCCGCGCACCGCAGTTGCGCCTAACGCAACTATTACCTTCGGCTTAAGAACACCAATCTGGGCACGCAGATAGGGCAGACACGCAGACATCTGCTCTGGCGTAGGCCTCGCATTATCAGGGGGTCTGCACTTGAGAATATTGGCAATAAAGACCTCCTCGCGATTGAAGCCCATGGCCTCAATCATGCGAGTCAACAATTGTCCGGCGCGACCCACAAAGGCCAGCCCCTGCTCGTCTTCATCAGCACCCGGTGCCTCGCCCACAAACATTATCTCCGGCCGGGATGCCCCCTGACCAGGCACTACTCTTGTACGGGTACGGTGCAATTCGCACTTCGTGCATGCAGCCGCATTCTTCGCTATCTTGTCCAACTCCATCGGTTGCCCCTCATGTGACGACGCCTTCTGCGGCCTCGCTGTTACGCCCGCTGCAGCGGGACTCCGTGAACTCATTCCCGTTACCATCGCCCCGTTTATCACAGGCAGCGCGTCCGACAGCTTCTTCACTTCATTGCGATCCGCCTCAACAACCATGACGCCATCGCTCCGTTCCTGTTCAAGATAGCGACGGACTCCGTCCACAATATCAATAAAATCTCTGTGTTGATCTGTCGATTCAGATACGTTTGCCATTCTTCTTTCCTGTTTATGATTTATGGTCTGTGGTTTTCTTCAACTCCGCCCTTGCCGCCACAATCAAGCGCTGCATATCGTCCGGAACGGGGGCTACAAACTCCATCCGCTTTGCGGTAACAGGATGATTGAAGGCCAGCACTCCAGCATGCAGCATCTGACGATCGACAGCGACCAGCATGGCCGCCTTCTTCTTCCTCCCATAATCAACGTCACCAACCACAGGATGTCCTATATGGGCAAGATGCACGCGAATCTGGTGCGTACGGCCTGTTTCAATGCGCACCCGCAGAAGCGCCATCCCCATCCCTAGCACCTCAATAGTTTCATAAACACTCACTGCCAGCCGGCCGGAAAGTCGATGGACCGCCATCTTCTTCCGATCATGAGAGCTTCTTCCGATTCTTGTCTCGATACGGCCATAACCCTGCCTGGGTTTACCCCACACCACAGCCAGGTATTCCTTCTCAACTTTCCGGTCCTTGAACTGCTTGCACAAGCGCGCCATTGCAGCTTCGTTCTTCGCGGCAACCAGAACTCCGCTTGTATTCTTGTCAAGCCGGTGCACAATGCCGGGCCGTAAACCTTCCGCCGAACCGGGCAGATCCCGGCAATGATGCAGAAGTGCATTCACCAATGTCCCCGAATAGTGACCAACGGCCGGATGCACCACCATGCCCGGCTTCTTATTGATCACAAGCAGGTCCTGATCCTCGTACAGTATATCCAGCGGAATAGCCTCAGGATTCAGCTCCAGCGCCGGAGGCGCCGCCACGAAAACGCTAATCGTCATACCCGGAGCGGTCTTGTGATCCGGTTCAACACGATGCCCATCAACAGTAATATCACCTGATTTAACAAGCTGCTGGATTTTGGAGCGCGACAAACCCGGAAGACGCTCGGCCAGCCACCTGTCAATCCGGATTCTTGCATCATCCCCTGGAACTACTAAAATTTCTTCTTTCACGATTGATCAACCACATCCAGCCCGCTATACCACCCGCAAACATCACTATGCTCGTCACTTGTGCCAGCGTCAATCCACCCAGCATTATTCTTTCATCCCCTCGCAGGAACTCTATGCAGAAACGAATGGACGCATATACCAGCATGTACGCCACCACAACACTTCCGTCGCGTTTCTTCCTCGGGAAATACCACAGCAATCCGAAAAAAAGCAAAACATTGAGCGCCGCTTCGTAAAGTTGTACAGGGTGAACTGCCATACTGCTCCAGTGTGTCGGCTTACCGAAGCAGCACCCGTTCATATAACAGCCCACGCGACCAAGCGCATGAGAAAGCGGCAATGCCACACAGACAATATCGTAAAGCCGCATAAGGTTCTCCCCGCGGGACCGCGCAAAAAGGATAATGCCAATCGCGGCGCCGGCAAAGCCTCCATAATAGACCAGCCCGCCTTTCCATAGGTAGAGCATTGTGATCGGGGCTGCCTCGAATTGACTGAAGTTGGCAAGAACATAGGCCAGACGGGCACCAAAGATGCTGGATACCATGATCCATGTGATGAGATCCGACATAAATCCCGCGTCTCTGCCAATCTTTTTCCCGAGATAAATGCAGCTAATCAGGCTCGCCAGAAAGGCAAGGGCCATCATGATTCCGTACCAGTGAACATTTATTATACTGGTCCTTATTGCTATTGGATCCATGATTTGAACAATATCATGGACAAGAGCCGCCAACCAGATAAAATGGCCCGAATACTGTGGATTCCCTCAGCTCGCTTTGCACGGCAGCCGGAACCGGCGGATCTCGGAATAATTGATGGATACAAACGAAGCATCTGACATAGCGGCCATACAGACAGACCGAGTCGACGAAATAACCTGCTCAAGTTGTCAAAGCGTGCTCGACGTCTCTGAATTTGATCCATTTGCAGAGATCACATGCCCATCCTGTGGCCAAGCCCTGATTGTCCCTACGCGACTCGGTGCATTCCAGCTGATTCGCCTGCTTGGAAAGGGCGGAATGGGCGCAATCTACCAGGGGGTGGATAGTGCCCTTGGTCGCGAAGTAGCCGTAAAGATCATGCTCGCATCCCTTGGAAGTGACCCCGAACAGGTGGAAACGTTCAGACGTGAAGCGCGCATGGCCGCAGCCTTGAACCATCCAAATGTGGTCCAAATTTATTCATGCGGTCAGGAGAATGGCCAGCCCTACATCGTCATGGAACTTGTATCCGGCAGAACTATGGACGGGATCATGGAACACACCGGACCCATGATTGATGCGCTGGCAATAGGTATCGGCCTGGACGTTGCAAGAGGCCTCAGCGCCGGGTTCGATATCGGCCTGGTCCACAGCGATATCAAGCCCAAAAACATCATTGTGGATATGAAAGGCACTGCAAAAGTCGTCGACTTCGGCCTGGCAACGTTCGTGGACAAGCAGGCGGCTGAGCAGGGCGGAATCTGGGGTACCCCGTACTACATCTCGCCCGAGAAAGTGCTGAAGCAACCCGTTGATGCCAGGTCCGACATGTACAGTCTTGGAGCGACGCTCTACCATGCGCTTGCCGGGGTTCCTCCGTTTGACGGGAAAACACCTGTTGATGTTGTCAAAGTCAGATTGAAAGGACCACCAAAACCTCTGTCCAGCGTGCGCAAAGACATCCTGCCGAAGATAAGTCACATCGTGATGAGGCTTTTGGAGATCAATCCTGCCAAGCGTTATCCCACTTACAAATCGCTGATAGGCGATCTAGAGGATGCGCTCCTGGAAGCCGAGCGAAGCGCCGGATCATCAACCCTGCAGGCGGCAAGAAACGCAATGCTCAAGCGATCCTCAACCACCAAAACTGTGTCTCACGCACCAGTCCCAGTCGAGTCTGCAGCCGAGCATGCTGTCGCTCCTGCAGCCAAGCATACAGCCAAGCCTGTCACCAATGCTGCCGCTCAGTCGCCGAAGGTTCTCATAAACATCAAATCCAGAAAACCAAGAACCGAAGCTGTGATGTCCATTGAAACTGAGGAAGAGCTTGCGGAGAAGAAGCGAATCAGGAAGGCTGCCACGAAACGAAATCGCCTGATCTCATTGACAATCGCGTCGCTTATCCTCATCGGTGGAATAGCAGCAGCTGTGATCTTCTGGCAACTGGACGCGAAACAAAAGCAAGACCAGGTCAATGGTGTCGTGCAGAAGATTGACGCCACATTTGACAGTCTGGTGAATCCGGCCAGAATAACTGCTGAAGAAGCACGAAAAGCGGGCGTAGTCGTGGCCGATACCCACCGCCGATACAGAACCTCCGGGCACACGAAGGCTGCAGCTATTGTATGGGAAGCCGTGAGCCTCTACGAAAGCGCCACTGCAAAAGCCGTTGAGCTGGACGCTCTTGTTATTAAAGCCACAGAGGCAAGAACTGCTGCCAAACAGTCAACATCAATTGAATACGCCCTGAAGAACTACGAAGCAATCCAGACTATCACAGCGAGGATTACGCAATTGAAAGAGGAAATAAAGAAGTTCGGCAGACAGGCAAACGAACTGCTCGCAAAAGCCATGGCGGAACCCGCGGACAGTGTTCAGCCGGAAGCTGACACGAACAAACCGAAAGCAAAGATTGTCAACACTCCCGGAACAGCTTCCCCTGAACCCAAATAGGACCACTAGTGTTTTCTGACAGATTCCTGCATGTCCGGATCTGGTTGCAGGACAAGAGTCTTTATAGTTTTCTCACCGAAGCGGTTCTGTAGTTTTTTCAGCATCTCCGTCCGCCAGTATCTCTTCAATTCATTGAGCCAAACAGCGCCATCTACAAAAACTGTCAATGTTCCATCCAGATATCGCCCCGGTCTGGCATGCCTTGCTTCAGTCGTCCCTGCCAACGACGTCCATTCCGCTACCATCTCTGGAAACCAGACCGGCGTGGGAACATCAAATGACTTTATGAGCTTCCCGACCAGTGCGCGGATAGAGTCATCCGCTCCGATGGCAGGCGGTGTGCCATCGGCAATATGGCACCGTTCGCGGTGAGTCTGCCACTGGCCACGGTTAAATGTGGTCTTTCGCATGTCAGCGCAACTCACAGCTTTGGTGGCTGAGGCAGACCTTTCAGGGAAGCAAGCGACTTCTGCAATTCGTCTTCCGGCAACTCGTAGTCGGAAAGCTTGCCATCGAAGAATGCATCGTAACCGCTCAAGTCCATCAAGCCATGACCGGACCAGTTCATGAGGATGACTCTCTGTTTCCCTTCCTCCCTGGCCTTCTCCGCTTCCCTTATAGTCTGGGCTATTGCGTGCGATGTTTCCGGTGCTGGAATGAATCCCTCTGTCTGGGCAAAGAGAACGGCGGCCTTGTAACATTCAAGCTGGTTCAGTGCCACCGCTTCCATCAGCCCTTCACGCAGAACATGACTGACCAGCGGAGCAACGCCGTGGTAGCGAAGCCCACCCGCATGAATTGGCTGAGGCACAAAGGCATGCCCGAGGCTGTGCATCGCCAGCAGTGGCGTCATCATCGCGACATCACCCGAGTCGTAAACAAAAGGCCCTCTCGTCAGTGTGGGACAAGCCTTCGGCTCAACCCCGACTATCCTGACATTCTTTCCGTGGATCTTGTCGCATATGAACGGGAATCCTATTCCTGCGAAGTTTGAGCCGCCACCTACGCAGCCTATGACAACGTCCGGGTATTCGCCGATCTTCTTCATCTGTTTCTGCGCTTCCAACCCTATAATTGTCTGGTGCAGCAATACGTGATTCAACACGCTCCCGAGCGAGTAACGCGTATCCTTGGAAGTAACTGCGTCCTCTATCGCCTCACTGATCGCAATGGCAAGACTGCCCGGCGTATTCGGCGTACTCTTGAGAATTTCCCGGCCTGCATTGGTGCCTGTGCTTGGACTGGGAACACACTGTGCGCCCCACACCCGCATCATGGCTTTTCTGAAAGGCTTCTGCTCAAAACTGATACGCACCATGTACACTTTGCATTCAAGACCGATCAGCTTGCAACTCATGGCAATCGCGCTACCCCACTGCCCGGCACCAGTTTCCGTGGTAAGACGCTTGATGCCGAATTTCTTATTGTAGTATGCCTGTGCCACCGCTGTGTTGGGTTTATGACTGCCCGGAGGAGAGAAGCCTTCGTTCTTATAGTAGATCTTAGCCGGCGTCTTCAGCGCCTTTTCAAGCCTGTGTGCCCTGAACAACGGAGTCGGTCTCCACAGAGCCAGAATCTCCTGCACCTCCTGTGGTATATCAATCCATCGCTGGGTGCTCACTTCCTGCTCGATAAGATTCATTGGAAACACTGGTGCCAGTGCCTCCGGCCCAATGGGTTTGCCTGTTTTATCAACAGACGGGGGCAACGGATGCGGCAAATCGGCCTGTATGTTGTACCACTGCTTAGGCATCTCGTCTTCCGTAAGCAGCACTTTGGTCTGTTCACTCATTTTCTTCCTCCCCCGGCATGTCCGGTATCCTGTTTCCTGTTATTGCTTTACTGCTGACGACTCGCCAGCTTTGGTAACGCAAGAATCTTCAACCCACTGCCCTTCAAGTTTTGTACCATCCGCAAATATGTAAACGCCAGCCCCGTGCATGCGATCCGCAACCCACTGTCCTTCATATCTCTCGCCGTTGGGAAAGGAGTACATTCCACGCCCGTTCTTTTTGTTATGTCTCCATTCCCCCAGGTAAAACTCGCCGTTAGGAAAAGTTGCCTTTCCCTCCCCATGCTTCTCGTTTTCAATCCACTGTCCATCATATTTCTCGCCGTCCTGGAAGGTCAGAACACCATACCCGTGCATCTTTCCCTTCAATAAACCGCCGGAGTAAACGGCGCCGTCACCAAACCGGATATCACCAATGACCGATTCCGGCATCGGCTCCACCCTCTCGACCACTGGCCGCTCTGCCGGACTGGCGACAACACTTGGCTGGACAGGTTCTGCCGCAATCGAGTTCGTGGCGCCGGGAACCGTACCACCCGGTTTCTGGCCGCCCGGATTTCCCTGCGGCTCTACTGCTGTTACACCTTCACCAGGCACGCCTGACTGCTTAGCTGCCGTCGGCCGCTGCTTCATTGTTTCAGTCAGCACCTCCACCATCTCAACGGCGTTCTTGTCGGCCGCCAGATCCAGAGGAGTCATCCCGTCTTTTGTCTTTGCGCGAATATCAACACCAGTGTTAAGCAGCATTCTCAGTATCGCCATATTGCCCTTCTGTACTGCAATATGAAGACAGGTCAGCCTGCCACGTGTCACGGCTTTGACATCGGCACCCTTCTCCAGCAGAAGCTTCACCGTGTCCGGATGCTCCTTCATTACCGCACAATGAAGCGGGGTGAAATCCGAATCCATCCTGGCTTCCAGATTGGCTCCCTTCTTCAAGAGAAAAGCGGCCATTCCGGTCTGGCCATACACTGCGGCAACATGAAGAGGAGTCAAGCCGCCGCCCGCAGCCTCATTCACCAGTGACGGTTGCGCCTCAAGCAGAACCGTGACAACTTCCTCGAGCCCTGCTTTAGCGGCTTCATGAATTTCGGACCCTGAGGCGGGCGAAATAAGGCCACAGACAACAACAGCCCAGGACAACGCAACCTTGACTCTATTCACAAATGTCATAGTGGCGGAGCATATCATTACCAGCCAGTCGCGCGCAAGATTCATTGTAACTATTCATAGTAACGATGCACCCTTGATCCGATTTGCGTCTTTCTGATGTTTATGAGACTATTTCGCGAGGTGTGCATGAAGATGAAGCGACTGCCAGAACATGCGGCTTTCTATTACTTCAGCGGCACCGGCAATTCCTACCGTGCCGCATGCTGGATGGCCGAGGCTTGCCGGCTGAACGGTGTATCGTCGGGTGTTACGCCCATTCAACTGGCCTCGCCGAGCGAGGAATTGCCAATCAACGGCAACTCGCTTGCAGTACTGATCACACCAACTCACGGCTTCACCACCCCATGGCTCATGCTCAAATTCGCCCTGCGTATGCCACGTCGGTCTGGCGCACAAGCCATTATTGTGGGCACACGCGGGGGAATCAAGATTGGATGGTTCTATCTACCTGGTCTGGAAGGCACATCCTGTTACCTGCTTGCGCTGATCCTTGCCATGAAGAGGTATAACGTGAGGGGAGTCATGGGACTCGATATGCCCGTAAATTGGACGGCGGTGCATCCCGGCTTCAGTGAACAGTCCGCACGCGCCATTACCGCACGCGCGCACGTCAGGCTTGATGCCTTCATGAAGACAATCCTCTCAGGCAGGCGATATCTGACAGGCGCCGTGCCGTTCCTGTTTGGATTACTGCTTCTGCCGGTGTCTCTCGGGTATCTGCTCATGGGCCGGTTCTGGCTAGCCAAACTGTTCTTCGCCTCCCACCGGTGCACGGGTTGCGGCATTTGCGCCGCGGGATGTCCTGCGCAGGCCATCAGAATGCATGGCCCCGGTGCACTACGGCCCTACTGGACTTTTGCATGCGAGAACTGCATGCGCTGTATGAATACCTGCCCTGAACGCGCCATTGAGGCCAGCTACTCCTTTGCTGCAGCATCATATTACATTACGACAATTCCTGTGTGGATCACCCTTTTGAACTGGGCAGGCGCGCAGCGGCCGGAACTGGCCAGCTTTATCAACCACTGGCCTCAGGCCGTTTTGCAGTACGCCTATGCCATTACATCAGTGGCGTTATCATACATTGTATTCAGACTTCTCACCAGTATACCCCTTCTCGGCAGACTGTTCGCAATTACTACTCCTACTTACTACTACCGCCGTTACCACGAGCCCGATACCAGGCTCAAAGACTTACGCTGACAGGTAAACCCTCATTCCCGAAACCTATGGAACCGCTGCAGTTCGTGTCATCCGTTGCCACTATAACTGAGGCGTCTCCGGACTGACTCTTAGCCTATCCGAAAACCCTTCCGGCACAGGGCTCGCATAGCGCGCTCCTCCGGAACAAACGGCGACGAGCACATGAAACTGGAGGGCAGCGGTACGCGGCGCCGGTTTGCTAACAGGCTGGCATTACTATTGCCACATTAACGGTCTCGGGAATTGACTAGACCGCTCTCCAGGCGCACTATTCAGGACTCATTAGTAATCAGTAATGAAAGGCAATGACATCATGGCAACTTCTGGAAAAGTTATTCACTTTACACTTGCCGCATATCTTCTTGTGGCAGCGGCAGGCTCAAACTTGTTTGCGGCCGGACAGATCGACAGCAACATCGTCAACACCATCAGCCATCCATTCCTATGCAGTGACAACACTCAGGGCAAGGTGTTTGAGATGTCGGCCACAGGCAAGATCCTGTGGGAATATGCAGCCGTCAGTTGTCAGGATGTTTGGAAGCTCACAAACGGCAACTACCTGCTCTCCCACGTGCACGGCGTAAAGGAGGTCAAGCCTGACAAAACCATTGTCTGGGAATACAAGTCGCCCGACGGCACCGAGGTCCATAACTGCCAGCCTCTTCCAGACGGGAACGTCATGATCTGCGAGGGGGGATCCAAACGCCTCATGGAAATCAACATCAAGGGCGAAGTCGTCAAGGAACTAAAGGTCGAAGCCGCAACCCGGAACGCCCACATGCAATTCCGTGCAGTCCGCAAACTGAATAACGGGCACTACCTCATAGCACTCGTGGGCGAGAACATGTTGCGTGAAATAGATGAGACAGGCAAAAGCGTCTGGGAATTCAAAACGCCAGGGAATGTCTACATCGGAGTCAGGCTGCCGAACGGGAACACCCTCGCCGGCTGCGGCGACGGACACACGCTCATCGAAATAGACAAGAACGACAAGATCGTCTGGCAGGTGACCGAGAATGAATTGCCCGGCATTCCACTAAGGTTCGTGGCAGGCATTCAACGGCTCCCGAACGGGAACACCGTTATATGCAACTGGGGCGGACACGGTCATATCGGCAAGCAACCGCAAGTGATCGAGGTCACGCCCGACAAAAAGGTGGTCTGGCAGATCGCCGACTACAATACCTTCCGGGCAATTGCCGGAATTCAGCTTCTGGACGTGCCCGGTGACCCGGCAAAGGGAGTACTCTTGAAGTAACGCGCAGTAAGGGGCCGAAATGAAGCGGGATCTCATTGCTCTTTCAAACCGTAGCTATGATGTGCTGGTGATTGGTGGCGGAGTTTACGGCGCCTTCCTAACCAGAGAGGCCGCGCTGCGCGGCCTCTCCACGGCAGTCATTGATGCAAAAGACTTCTGCAGTGCAACATCGGCCAACAGTCTGAAGATCATCCACGGCGGCCTGCGATACCTTCAGCAACTTGACATACCAAGGGTCCGTGAATCCGCATCAGAACGACACAACCTGATGCGACTGGCGCCGCACATCGTTCACCCCCTGCCCTGCATCATGCCAACGACCGGATGGGGACTTCGGAGCAGACCGGTAATGCGCGCCGGACTGCTCGTCAACGACTTGCTCAGTTTCGACCGCAACAGAACCGGCGATCTCGAGAAATACATTCCAAATGGCAGAGTAATCTCCAAAGAAGAATGCCTCGGCATAATTCCGGGGCTTGCCGGCCTGAAAGTCACGGGAGCCGCCGCATGGCATGACGCCATAGCCTGTAACACCGAGCGGCTTGTGCTTGGCGCCGTCATGGCCGCCTGCGAGGCTGGAGCCGTTGCAGCCAACTATGTCAGACTCACCGGGTTCACCCGTAAGGACAAGAGTATTACTGGCGTTCTCGCGGAAGATACACTGACAGGCGCGCAATGCACAATCTCAGCAAAGCTGATAATTAACGCCGCCGGACCATGGATTCCCGACATCCTTTCACTGGCCAAAACTACAGGAACTCCTCCGGTTCGCCAACTGACGCTTGCAATGAACTTTGTACTGAAACGACAGCTCATCAAGTCATACGCAGCTGGACTGACTTCGCCCGGGATCGAGAAGCGGAAGAAGAGGCTGCTTTTCTTTGCGCCATGGCGCGGACAAACCATGGCTGGAACATATTACCGCCTGCACTCCGGTTCTGCCGGCAACATGAAGGTCTCCGCAGAAGACGTCACGACTTTCCTTGCCGACTTGAATCGCGCATATCCCCTTGCCCGCCTTCAACACGACGATATTGCAGTCATACATGCCGGCCTGCAGCCGGCCATGGACACGTCCGGCGAACCCGATCCGGTTGGACACTACAAAATCGTGAATCACGCGATAGCGGACGGAATAGAAGGACTAATTACCGTGGTCGGAGTCAAGTATACCACCGCACGCGACGTTGCAGCAAAAGCCATAGATCTTGCCTGCTCGAAACTCGAGCGTATGGCTCCTGATCGGCAGGCGGCATCAGCAGCGATCCGTCTTCCCGGCGGCGAGATTCCCGATTATAACGGCTTTCTCCGGGAAGTTCAGCAGACAGCGGGAGGAACACCCGGAGAAGGACACACCCGCCGCCTTGCAACGAACTACGGCACCGTATGCCGGACGCTAATCAATCTCTGCAGGACTGACTCACGCATGGGCCCTCTGCCCGGCAACCGTCCCGACATCACCGGTGCCGAGGTTGTGCACGCCATCCGTTCAGAGATGGCGCAGACACTTCCGGATATTGTATTCCGGCGCACAGACCTGGGCTCCGCCGGCATGCCAGACGAGACCACAGTGCGTGCATGTGCTGATCTGGCAGCGCTCGAAGCCGGCTGGGATGCAAAACGTAAGGATACAGAGATCACTCAAACACTCGCTCTTGCGGAACGACCTGGACGCTGCCTCTAGACACTTTTCTACCGCCCAGTCTCAACCGACAGCAACATCCCGCTCTGACCTTCGATTTCAATACGCAGCATGCCGGGATCCATATCCACTGGAATGCCATAGAACAGGGCGACAGACGCAGGCTTGCCGACTTCAAGAAGCCCGGTGAAGCCATTCTGCACTGAGCAAGTCTTGAACCACGGCGGCTTTGAGGCCTGCCCGCCAAAGAAAGGTTTTTCGCTTCCGTTCTCAAGAAAATAGGCACCTCCCTTGGCCGGCGGCAGAACAAGCCACTGTGTCGTATACCGTTTTCTCGGCGCGTCACAGCGAAGTGTGATGTTCGTTGCGTTCATCAGACGGTATTTTCCGCCAAGATCCTTGTTCTGCCCATCGCTTATAAGAAGATTGTTGCCGATGATAGGCAGTTTTTCCGCCAATGGTGCCCGCAACTTATTGAGCTTGTTCACAGCCTCCGGATCGCTCGCCAGTGCCGTGATCACGCACTTGACAATGATCAGCCTGTAACCTGGCGGCATTTTCCTGTAGCAGTAGAATGTATCAAACTTCTGCGTGTATATATTCGATATATAGTGCCCGTCAAAATTGGAACAAACTACAGCTTTGCCGATGAACCACTGGGCGCCGGCGATATTTGTCGCGACCGGAGAGCCGGCCTCTTCCGCCAGGAAATCAGATGCGGACTGCGTGTTTGCGCCGGGCGAAGCCTGGGTTTCCGCAGAAACTGCAGACTCTTCCTGTAAACCAACCAGATAAGCCTGATCAGCCGCAGAGAGATCCGTGCTCTTGATCTTGAGAACCTTGCCGTCCACCTTCCGGAGCATGACAACACTATTGGAACAGCTGAGCATTACAGCGTTCACGGTGTCACCTCTTGCCGACGTCCAAGCCCGGTACGTTACTTTTATCTGCGCGCTGGCAGGAAGAAGCATTACCACGCACAGCGGAATGACCAGGCTGACCACTTTTGTAATTTTCAGGGACATGGCTAGTTCCTTTGTCACGATCTGAACGCAAAATAGACTGCCCCGAAAAGACACAGCCCGGACCACACATAATCCAGCTTGATCGGAGCATGCATGTAGAAAATGGAGAAAGGAACAAACACAGACAGGGTGATTACCTCCTGCAGTACCTTGAGCTGGGGAAGCGACAATGCCGTATAGCCGATGCGATTCGCAGGCACTTGAAGCAGATACTCAAAGAGAGCTATTGACCAGCTTACCAGAGCTGCAATGTACCATGCCCGGTTGGAAAGATGTTTCAAGTGGGAATACCATGCAAATGTCATGAACACGTTGGACAGCACCAGTAAACCAATGGTGGCAAAGAGCACCTTCATTTTCTTTCATCTCTCCTCTCGTCCCGTCTGAGACTTTGCATCCAGACCAGTTTCCGCTCATGTCCTCGCGGGCCAATGAGTGTTTCCGCAAGTGATTCGACAGGAATCCCGCCAAGGTCAGCTGGACCAAACTCGGCAGATACAATAACGCTGTCAAACGTCTTGTCCTTCCCGGAAAGAATCTCCTGCAACCGCTGCTGGCTGCCAACCTGCGACACCCGCCAGTCGCAGTAATAGTATAAGCTCCCTCGCATGGTCTCACTGAATCCCCAACCGGCAACACTGTTGCGGCGCGATACCGCGATGCGTTCTGCAAACGACCTGATCGCTGACCCGGTACTCTTCTCGATGTCAACCGCCTTGCCGGCAACGGCAAACAGGCCGACAAATGCAACAGCTGTTATCACCATGGTCCGAAGCAAACCGGACACCCTGGCACGCAGAAGCAGAAAGAAACATACGACAAAGCACAACGCCGCAAGAGCATGCCTCGGGGCCCAGGTCGTCAGGAACAGCGCCGTGTTCTGAGTGATGTTCAGGCCAAGGGACTGCGACAATCCTGTCAGACGGGAATATCCGAGAAGTGGAAGATACGCACAAATGACCAGGGCGGCAGAGCAAAGAACACACCATGCCGTCAGGAACAGGCGGGACCACCGCGGTATGGCCGAGTCAAGCACACCGGCGCACATGAGCGCAAATGCCGGCAGAACCGGCAGCAGATACAGGTCGCGCTTGGTGGCCGAAATAGTCAGCACCGCAA
>JBAXMA010000035.1:0-15615 GCA_037134535.1 bacterium | reverse complement strand
CCGCCGCCCACCTGGCCAGAGCTGTTTACAACCCTCGAAAATGAAAATGGCATCCGCATCCGCGTCACCCCGGCAATTGAGTATGCCACAGCAATCTTTGCACCTGACGGCACAGTAAAAAGATACATACCAACACCCGCTGGAGCATTCATTTTCTCAATGAAAGTGCCTTTGCCTAAAGTCGCCAGGAAAAAGTGTAATGCACGATATGCACTGCGTTCCCGCCACTGCTCCGGCTGCGTATCATCAACCAGCCCGAACCCGCGGGCAACCAGCCGCCACCAGTAGACTCTCTCCACTACGCCGGAGCAGCAGGCAATCAAGAGGTATCTGATCATATAGTCGGAGTACGTGTCCTCTGAGACGCTGGGATCGCCATATCTGGGCCCCGGCGAAACGTATGGCGAACCGACTGGCGAGAATACCCCGGTACCAGAAACAGGCCAGTTTACCTCAGAAACAATGAACCTTCCGCCACACCCGGCTGTCTTATCCGCAATGGCCCGGCCAAGCGCGCACTTCTCAAGGGTTGAAAACGGCCCCTGCCTGCTCTCGGGGGCCCCACGCCGGTCCACGTAGAGATGGTGAGAGATTGCGCTGAAGTTGAATTCCGCAGGCATGTGCCTGAGCGCCGCGATTACGAACGGATACTCAAAATCTATGCCGGCCGGCCCCATAAATTTTACCGAAGGGTACTTTGCCCCGGCACTTGCGGTCGCATCCATGAGCCTTCTGTGCTCATCCAAAGTCCATATGCCCCATTTCGACCTGTTGATGGCGTGACCTACCTCGACCATGTCAACACAATCGGCCACCCGGCTGAGCACATATTCAACGAAGCTGGTCCATTTTCCAGAATCATTAACTCCTGCGCGGTCCTGTATCAGTGCCGCAGACACAGAGTGTCCCTCTGCGGAAAGCCTGCGCAGAACTCCTGCACGGAATTCCCAGTCACCTTCGCCACTGTGCCGGTGAAATCGAAGCAGGACCGGTATCTTCCCTAACTGCCCGAGAAGTCCAAGTTCGCGCTCCAGAGTCTCAGGAACCGGATTAAGCGTCATGCCTATGCATCCATCAAGCCGGACCGGATCGCGAAAAGCGCGTGCCATTATGGCCCGGTACGAACGAATTATCCGTACCACGGCGCCTGCCGTCGCAACAGCGACACCGAGGTGACTCTTCATAGAAAGGTGCCTGCGGCGATCGCGTGAGGTGAATGGACTTATCGCCTGAGCGGACCGTTCATCCCAGACCCATATATCCTTGTCGGGAGGGTACTCTTGCTGCTTGACAAAAGCCCGATGTCCCAATGTGCGAAGGGGATGACGGAACATACGGGTGCGGGTATGTCGCTCGAACCTTCTTCTGTAAGTCTTTTCCCATTCCTGGAACTCAGAGGGAACAACATCGTCAAAATACATCTCTTTGAAAACTCTTAGAAAGTCCGAAGGCAGCGAAATTCTGGAAATATCGAATGCCCTTTCAGCGATGCTGACACAAGGCACGACACGGGCGCGGTTGAGATCCACAAACTGCACAGTACTGCAGTTGGATTGAATCTCATGACTAACGAGAATGTTCTGGTTCCCGAGATCGCGGTGAAAGATCCCCTCGTCATGCATCTGCTTTATCGCCCTTGCGACACATTCCAGCAACGCCATTATTTTCGCGCATTCAGGGTCGATCGTATAAAGCCGGATCAGTTCATCCTTGAATGTTTGCGCATCCTGCTGGAGCTCCGTGAACAGATAGCTCTCGATAAGCCGCCGGCCATCCCAACGATCGAGAAATGCAATAGGTCGCGGAGTTCTTAAACCCTTCTCACGCATTGCCAACGCCACCTGCCAGGATCGCCGCGCACTTGAGCCAGCTCGCCAGTCCAGGAGATCCTTGACACGGCCCTGCCGCCCGAAACACTTGACATGAACAGCCAGGGGATCACGTCCGTTATGCAGGATCGTCTGGAAAAAGAAACTCCCGCCGAACGTATTCGTACCGGCGGGAGGAAAACCTGGCAGTCTGGTAATATCACAATCAGACGTCAAGAGGGAACATCCAGACAGGTCCGCTGCGACACATCCGGTGTACGGACCGATTCTGATATCACTCAATTGACCTGGCATGCAACTGCCGTGCTACTTTATGTCCGGGCCAACAGCCGCGGACTTGGGCGCAACCTCATTCCTGGAAGATTCAGGGGCAACAGCCGCCGCTCCTGTCGGCTTATCAACTGCCGGGGCAACAACTTCGTCCTTGGCGCCATTAATGTAGATATCCACCCTTCTATTCTTGATATTGCCGCTGGACGGATCGTTCGGAGCAACAGGTCGGCTGAATCCAAATCCCTTAGCCTTCATCCGGTCAGCGTTAATCTTCCACTTGCTGCTGAGATAAGCCAGAACAGCCCTTGCCCGTTTCTCGGAAAGCTTCTGATTGTAGGGAGCATTGGAAGACTTGCGCTTGTCCGCATGTCCCTCAATTACTGAAGTCGAGGCCGGATGACGTATCATGACCTTCGCGATCACATCCAACTGTGCGAAGTATGCGGGCTTGATATCGGCCTTGTCTGTATCGAATTCCATTTCAAGACTATAAAGCAGCAGATCATCAGCCGGATTCAATGGATCGGTTCCATCCTCCAGCACCTCGTGACCATCAGAAACTCCGCCCTTGTCCGTATCAGCAATCATAGGATTCGTACGATAGTGATGCACTTCCTCGCCATCCTTGAGCATGTCATAGTCCGAATCAACGTTTCGCGGATCTGTCCCACAATTCTTGACCTCGTCGTAATCGTTGAGACCATCGCCGTCAGTGTCAGGATTCTGAGGATCAGTTCCTGCCTTGGCCTCTTCCGAATCCGTCAGACCTTCTCCATCGCTGTCAATAAGCCCGCTAAGCGATGGGTCAACTGGATAGCCTGCACCGATGGTATACTCGATGCCGACATTGAAGAGCGAATTTGCCTGGAGCTCGCTTACACCCTTTGCATAGGTCCGGGCGTCTGCCCTGACCGCCCACGAATCGTTGAAGTGATACATTACCCCAAGACCTGCGTTGAGCGTTAGATCGACACTACTCCCGCTTCCCTTGCTGTAAGTATCGGTGAGATAGTCATAACCGGCGTCACTTCCTACAAACGGAGCCCCGTAAAACATAAGTCCGGCTCCGGCCACAAAATACGGATCTACTCGCTTCCAGCGTGTCAGATGATACAGACCCTCAAGCGAAACACCAGCAGCCCACGTGTCCCTGTCGCCTGGGCCGGGGCCACCGGTCTTCTCCTCGAGGCGATTGATCACCTTGCCAGTAGTCCAATCGGTTCGCGTATTACCTTTCAGTGATGGATAGATCTGCATCACGCCTTCAATAGTCCATCGCTCGGAATAATCGTAGGATACATGAGCCGATATATTGCCTGAATCCTGCAAAGTCTCCTCACCCTCGAGATCTCTCCATCCGAAAGTGCCACCTACGCCCCACGGGTGTTCGGTTCCTGTTTCAGCGATCGATTGCAGACTTCCGAACCAGAGACCGCCCAACAATCCGAAAGCAACGCTCAAGAGAACTCTCTTCATCATGTAACCAGCCTCCATAATTAATAGTATTCAGAAAAGTTGTGGTCAAGGTAGCAGAACTTCCGGCAAACGCAATATCAAATCTAGTCACATTAAACGTCAGTCCCAGGGAGGCAAGCCGTAGCCTGTCTTCGATCAAAAAAGACTGCTGAACGCGCAGCGAATTCTCTCAGCCGAGCGAGGACAAAAAACATGCCTGGTTTACCGTTGACACCGGCTATGGGCGCATAGTAGCTTTCCTCACTTTATTTCGGGTTAATAGCATTATTAGAGCCGGGGAGAATGACATGAGTACCGCAAAGAGGAAGAAGAATTCGCTCGTTCCGGAAAAGACCGGAACTCAAAGAATGGAAGCTGCCATGAAGCGGACTAACAAGACGGCACGAAAAGCTGCCAAGGAGCGTAAGGCCGCTGCACCGGACGTCGCGAAAACACTCCATAAGGAAGCCACTGAACAACCTGCCGCTACGAAGCTTCGCATCTCAAGCGCGCAGAAGAAGAAATTCATGGACTTATTGACGCAGCTCCATGAGAAAATCAGCAAGCAGATAACTTTTCTGGCCACAGACTCGCTCAGCAAGACAGACAATGATGAGCCCAGAGATGATGTTACTGACGACTTTGACAGGGACTTCGCTCTTAGCCTTCTCTCCTCCGAGCATGATGTTCGTTTCGAGATAACTCAGGCTATACAGCGGATAAACGAACAGACCTTCGGCAGGTGTGAGCAATGCGGCACTACAATAAGCACCACGCGGTTGGAAGCTATTCCGTTTGCCAGGATGTGCATAACGTGCCAGTCCTCTTCTGAGAAGGACAAAACACGCTATCAGCCGTTTGGCAGCACGCTCGCAGATGCTGGCAAGGCTACTGCCGGTCAGTCTGCCGGTGGTTCAGAAGAGTAGAGATTTCTCCATTCGCATACTGCACATGCTCATTCTTTCGCACCTCATGCCCTCCGGCCCGAACCATTAACGCGGCGCCGGATGGCGGGCGGAAAAGGACGGTCCGGCAAATATGCCTGTGCTAATAGTAATATGTGTCATAACCTTTCTTGATCAGCTTACAAAGGCACTGATCTCACGTCATCTTTCCCATCATGACACAATGTCAGTCATCTCCGGATTCTTCAACCTCGCCCATGTACACAACACCGGTGCAGCATTCAGCATGTTTCATGGTTCGAACATGCCACTTGCAATTTTCTCCGCCGTGATTCTCACCGCTATGATCATCTTCCGAAAGCGCTTTTTCTCCGGTTCTCTGGCACAAAGACTGGCAATAGCCATGGTCACAGCAGGCATCATCGGCAACCTCATGGACAGAGTGAAGTTCGCTTCAGTTGTAGACATTTTTGATTTCTACTTCGGCAACTATCACTTTCCAACATTCAATATTGCAGACTCTTCCATTTGCATCGGTGTAACAATCTATGTAATATGCAACTTCTTTGAGTATCACAGCAACGCAGCGGTCGTCACAGACAGACGCGCCGGAGCAGCAAAGGAGACTGCCGCGCCGCAGGCGGGAGCGGAACAGCCCTGCTGTCCCGACCAGAGAACGGGAGATGAACAATGATTCCTCGCTATACCGGACCTGAAATGGGCGCCGTCTGGACTGATGAAAACAAGTACCGCACATGGCTCAGGATTGAACTACTGGCTTGTGAGGCGATGCACGGGCTCAAAATGATCCCGAATGCCGATCTTTCGAGGATCAAGAAACACGCGCGCTTTGATGTAAACCGCATCAATCAGATAGAAGACAAGGTACATCATGACGTAATCGCCTTCCTCACTAATGTTGCAGAAAACGTGGGTCCTTCGTCACGGTATATTCACCATGGACTGACAAGTTCAGACATCCTCGATACGTCTTTAAGTGTTCTGATGGTCCAGGCCGCTGATCTGATGATGAAGGACCTCAATGACGTTCTCAAGGCGGCAGCGGCGGCAGCCAGGCAATTCAAGTACACACCGATGATCGGCAGAACTCATGGTGTTCATGCCGAACCAATCACGTTCGGTCTTAAAATGGCACTGATGTATGACGAATTCAGACGCGCAAAAACACGACTGGCAGCCGCACGGGATATCATCGCAGTCGGAAAGCTGTCGGGAGCTGTCGGCACCCACGCTCACCTCTCTCCGAAAGTGGAGCAGTATGTATGCCGCAAATTGCACCTGAAACCGGCAACAATCTCAACACAGATACTCCAGCGCGACCGGCATGCGGAATACATGTGCACCATAGCACTGGTTGGCGCTTCGATTGAGCGATGGGCAGTGGAATTCCGGCATCTTCAGCGAACAGAAGTGATGGAGGTTGAGGAAGGTTTTGGATCCGAGCAGAAGGGTTCGTCAGCAATGCCTCACAAGAAGAACCCCATCACAGCCGAAAAGCTTTGCGGTCTCGCACGTCTGCTGCGGGGTAATTGTCTGGCAGCTCTGGAGAACGTCGCGCTCTGGCACGAACGCGATATCTCTCACTCCTCGGTCGAGCGCGTGATTATTCCCGACAGCACCATTGCACTCGATCATATGCTCAGAGAACTCGCAAAACTTGTCAGGAAAATGAAAGTGCATCCTGAGCGTATGCAGGCGAATCTCGATCTGACGCAGGGACTGACCAGCTCACAGCAGGTTCTGCTTATGTTGACAAAAAAAGGGATTGAACGTGAACGGGCTTACAGGATAGTACAACGCAGTGCAATGAAGGCGTGGGAAACCCGCACATCCTTCCGTGCACTCGTCGAAGCTGACCCCGAGATCGGCGGCAGCGTCACCGCTGCAGACCTGGACCGGGCTTTCGATCAATCGATGCACTTCAAGGACGTGGATCGGGTATTCAAATCACTGGGACTCTAAATTATGAGAAATACCGCATACGGCAGAGCTGGGGTCGACATTGAAGCGAAAATGGCTGGCATTCGTTCCGTAAAGGATCTCATCCGCACTACCGCCACAAAAGGCGCATTGAACGAAATTGGGGCATTCGGTGGTTTCTTCGAATCGCCCGGGGCAGGAAAGGTGCTTGTGGCAAGCACTGATGGTGTCGGAACAAAGATCAAGATCGCAGCCATGACCGGCCGTCACAACACTGTCGGACAGGACATTGTCAATCACTGCGTTAATGACATCCTCGTACACGGGGCAATCCCCCTTTTCTTTCTCGATTACTTTGGATCTGCAAGATTCAACGGCAAGATATTTCACGCAGTCGTATCGGGGCTCTGCAAAGCATGCCGCGACAACAACTGTGCACTTCTTGGCGGGGAAACTGCGGAAATGCCCGGTCTGTATCCGGAAAATGAATACGATCTGGTAGGCACCGTTATCGGTGTGGTCGACAAGAAGAAAATAATTAACGGCGAAGACATCAGGCCTGGCGACACGATCATAGGACTACCGTCATCCGGATTACATACAAACGGGTATTCACTGGCCCGAAAGGTGATTTTTGAGACTGCCGGGCTGAAGCCCGGAGATATTATCCCAGGCACAAGGCGTACTGCCGCAGACATTCTTCTTGCTGTACACCGGAGCTACCTCAAGCCTGTGCAACAACTCATAAGCAAGGTCAAGGTGCGCGGCATGGCTCACATCACAGGAGGTGGATTCACCGACAATATCTCAAGAATCCTGCCGGGAAACACCTCAGCCGCGATCGACGTCTCAAAGTGGATCGTTCCACCGATCTATCGATTCATAAGCGAGGCAGGCAAGGTCGAACGCGAGGAAATGTACCACGTGTTCAACATGGGCATCGGGATGGTGATCTTCGTGCGTAGTGCCGACGTAGGGAAGGCTATGTCGCTCCTGAAGAAGACAGGCTCTTCTCCCGTAATCATCGGGCGGATAGAAAAGAACAGCACTCCTGTGCAACTGAACTTCTGATCTGATTCACCGGTGAACGGCGTCGATGAAGAACAACATCGTCTAGAATGGAGGCTTGTTCCTCTTCTCTCTTTCCTTGTCGATGGCCTCGCGAAGGCTTTTGTGGTAGGCGGACCATTCTATCAGACTGGCGCAGACCTCTGCTTTCTCAAACTCACCAGCCCAGGCATACATCCTGCCAAGTATACAGTGATTCACAGGATTCCAGTAATGCCAGTCAGTATATCGTGCCCAGTGTGCCGCTGCTTTCGTGGCGTTACCACCGCCGGCTCCAATCAATCCGGCTTTCCGGAGATTCAAATCACGGTTGTAAGGATTAAGCACCAGACCATAATCACACCACTTTCCGGCAGTCGTGAGAAGCCTGCTCCTTAATGCCGCATCCAGTGTATTGTCCGCCTTTACAAACGCAGAATCAGTCGCCACTGAGCAGAAAAGGTAATTCCACGGGTAAAGTTTATACGCCTTCTCACAGGTCTGGAGAATACATTCCGTATTGTCTTTCAGTGAGCCATAACGGGCTGCGTAATAGAGGTTCTGAGCAGTACTGGCGCGGACCCCGTGAACTACGCCGGCAAAAGACACAAAACACACCAGCGGCCCGACAAGAAACCTGAATGCGAGTTTCAGCACGAGCGGCCTCCATCACAATCCGCCAGCTGCAGGAACACCGTTCGAAACGGTAAGAGCAATCGAGTTAGTGGACGGCGGCAGAAGCATCGCCTCTGAAGATAGCGAAAGCCATTTCTTCTTCAGTTCGTCCGACAACTTTCTTGCCGCAGCGGCCTCTTTAACGCACTGGCTGCCGAGTTTCTGAATCTTCGTTACAATCTTATCCACCTGTGATGTCTCTGTTTCAACGGCCTGCCCGGCAAGCTTCTTCATAGCCGCGACAGCATTAGTAGCAATCACGGCATGCTCCACTGCTTCCGTCGCCATTCTTCCCGCATCCAACGCGGCCTTCTCTGCTTCCCTCAGTGATTTTATAGCAGCAACCTGCTCTACAGAACCCGTGGAGGTCAGCCCGGCAACCAGTTTCGTGGCAGCAATCCTGCAGGCCTCAGCGTTTTCCGTTGCACGTATGGCAATATCAGAAACACCCGACACTTCAGACGCGGCCTTCACTGCCTGAGCAAGCGCGCTCTCGATACGTTCAGCAGATAACGCCAGCGGTTGGACCGGATGTGCGCAGCCACCTGAAAACGACATTGCTGCGAGACCGCTTAGCACAATCGCTGCAGCAACTGCACAATGCAATGCGGACTGCCGTAGGCAGCAAATCCCTTGTGAAAGCCAGCCCATGATATATTTCACCACCTTCCCCGAGGCACCTCGATAATGTCGCCTGGCTCGACCATGACAATATCGCCATCCTTCTTGCTGTCGAGCTTCTGCTTCTTGCTCCCTCTTGTAAGCCAGACAATCGAATCATCTGCAAACTCATCACGGCCACCCGCCATTGAAATCGCCATATTGATCGTAATCGCCCTGGAGAACAGGCACGCACCTGGCCGTTTCACATGCCCCTCCACGTAACATGTCTTTTCAGAGGCCTGTATGCCGACCTGAATCGCGCTTTCCCTGTAGAACTTCCTGCCAACATATTCCTGCTTGATGACTTCTTCGGCCTTTGCCGGGGCTAAGCCACCAATCTTTACAGAGCCGATAAGCGGAAGCGTAATACATCCACGATCATCGATGGTGGCAGAGATAGTCTGCTGGTCTGAAGTGTGCAGGAGTATCAGAATCTTCTCTCCTGGCTGCAGGGTTTCGGTATCGATAGGCTTCCGGTACTTTTCGAGGCGAGCCGTACGGTAGCGTTGCGAAGAAGGAGCCCATGTCCTAGAACAACCCATATACATAAGCATCGACAAGAGAACGGCCATCTTCAACGCAAGCTTGCAATATTTCATACTTTCCAATTCTTCGGGGCAATTTCCTCCCCGGATTGCCGGGCACCCGGCTTTTCAATTCCACTTGCCTTCTTTGCCGACTTGTTTCTGCCGTATCCGTATGCGTCTGAGTAGTAACGGTAATAATGATGGTAGTAATACGAATCACGGGTCATATTGATATTATTGAATACCACCCCAAGAAGATTGCCTCCAACGTTATCAATTATCTGCTTTGCACGCACCGGTAATTCGCGCGGATAGTTCCTGTACTGAATAACGAGTAATACCCCGTCAACCTTGTTGGCCAGCACTGAGGCATCACTAATTCCCACAATTGGAGGTGCGTCAAGAAACACCCAGTCAAACTGGCCTTTAAGATAGTCAAGAATATCGCGCATGCGCTCAGTATCAAGCAATCCTGTTGCGCCTATTGAAGTCCTGCCGCTGGGCAGAAGCCAGAGATTCGGAACCGACGTTGTTCTTATCGCCTGTTCAAGTGTTGCCTCGCCTGTCAGAAGATCTGCGAGACCGGGCTGCCGATCAATATTAAAGATCTTATGCTGCCTGGGACGTCGAAGATCGGAATCTATGACGAGGACCTTTTCGTTCAAATGCGCACAAACGCATGCAAGGTTGGAAATAGTGAACGACTTACCCTCACCGGCGCCGCCGCTCGTAATACAAAGGGTCCTACCCTTTCCGAGCTTCTTTGAGAATTGAATATTTGTCCGCAACACACGATAGATCTCCGCGTGCGGACTGTCCTCCCCGTCCTGAATCAGCGATTTGACTTTCTGAGGAACTATACCGAGAACAGGGGCGCCAACATAACGTTCTATCTCGTCAATATTCTTAATCGACGCGTCAACATACTCGATAAAGAAGGCCAACCCGACACCACAGCCCAGCCCGAGAATCATACTGAAGATCATGTTGAGAATAAGACTTGGACCAACTGGAGCATTTCTGTCGGGCTCCTCCGCATAGTCCACCACCCTTACCGGAGTCTGTGGTATCTCCAGCCCGACAACTTCCTTTGACGCACTGATCTGCAGTGCATCCCGGAACTTCTTGAGATCCTCAAGCTGCTCACACACCTTGTTATACGGCTGATACTTTTCACTGCTTCCCGATATTTCGTTCTTCTTCTCTTCCGCAAGATCTTTCTCAATCATTTCCAGGTTTCGCCGTGCAATGTCGTGATCAGTCTGCAACGCAGTCTTTGCACCGGTCAGCGCCTCGTTGACCTGCTTCTTCAGTTCCATAATCACGGCATTCTGTCTCACAACGTCCGGATGATTTTCACCGTGGGTTTCCTGCAGATCCTTGAGTCTGCGCTCAGCCTCTGCCATGTCCCTGCGAAGAATACTGAGATTCTGATCCTGAACCAGGCCAACCAGAGTGTAGAGCAGTGGATCACCAGAGAGATTCTGAATTTTCTCCATCTTCACCTGACACTCTGTCATACGCTTGCGGGCAACAATCCTGCTGTCCTCCAATACCTGAATACGAATTCTAGTAGTCGGATCGCCCTCGGCGCCAAAATCTTTTCGCGGAGTCATAAATGATATGATACCGAACTCTTTACGGAGTTTTTCCCGTTCGGCTTCCTTCTCAACAACCTGCTTATTATATCTCTCCAGCTCAGTTTCCAGCTTCGCAAGACCACCCTGCACTCTCTCTCTTTCAACCACCGTACTCACCTCTGCGTAAACTCTGGCGATCTCGTTGGCAATCTCCTTCACATCTTTGGTCACAGTCTCTTGCGGAGCCTTCCTGTAGACTTCAATCTTGATCATGCTCGTATCCAGCAGACTTGTGGCTCGGATGCTCCGCAGAAGTTCCAAGCGCGCCTCGGATTCAGTCAGCGAACGCGGCAACTTCGCTGCTTTCGAAAACGTCGCCTGAAGAGAAAGGTTTGAGACCACAGGATCCAGTACCAGTTTGGACTTGATTACCTCGATCTGCGTCTTGAGGTAGAAGGGATCATATCGCAAGTCTTCCCGCTGCCCCTTAAACGGATCGACGTCAGGAGATAGAGATTTGACCGTTATGCGAGTGTATGCCATGTACTCCTTCGGCATTGAAAGAGTAATCAACCAGCCAGCAACAAGTAGTGCGAATACGACGGCTATAACAATTTCCTTGCGCGATTGCAACACTCGCCAGTACTCGAGGAAATGCGTTTTTTCGAGTGAATTTTCCATCATGTATTCCACATAGTCGCACCACGGCGTTTGTTGCCGCTTTCAGCCCGCATCGCGTTCCTCGCCCGACCTGTGACAGGCAAGCACAGTCGCACGATAAAGGAGGACTGATGGGATATCGGAGCGCGACAATCAAGCCATCCCTGCCGGGCCAGACCAAACAACCGTTCTAGAACTGGGCTTTCATCGCCAGTTGCAAGATGTTGCGCCGGTAGGATTCCCTTATGTTCTCGTCGGCTTTCCAGTCTTCAAACCTGTATGAGGTCTCCACGCTGAGGTTCCGGCTCCAAACGTAGGTCATTGTCGCACCTATCGCAGCCACTGCATCAGATCCACCAGCCGCGAAAGACGTGTTATCGTACTCGCCCTGCCCGTAGACACCGCGCAGACCAAGTTGAATACGCTCTGAATAACTATGGTTTACCGACAGCTCAAAACTCTTGCGCTGCTGGGTCGCAAACGGGACAATGTCGCTCCGAAGGGTATGATAACCGGACACGAGACCCACACGTGTCATTCCGCTCTCTGTGCTGTAGGCAATCTCAATATCTCCGCCAGGTTTAGTCTCGTTTTCGCTCCACATTGTTCCACCGGTCACTGCGTTCCCAGAAATGTCAGAGCTGCTCTTGTCAATTCCAAGCCTGAGACGAGTGGACCACAATCCAAATACCCTCTCGACCGCCGCTCCGACGGACAGTACGTCCGCGCTTCTGGACAAACTCGCCGTAGGTTCTCCGAGATCAGTGCTGCTGTATACAACGTCACCGACAACAGTCCATCCGGACTTCAGCACGTATCTCGCCGTAACACCGCCACCGAAACTCTTTTCGTCACCAGTCTCCGCATATAGATCGTCACGATACTTCTTCACCAGGTTGTTACCACGTATCACCACAGCGGCTCTCTTCGGCAATATCTCATATGTGGCCGCCAGATTTACGCGATTAACCCAGTATGTCACAAACTCATGAAAGGTCCGACTTGTGTCCATGTCCGCCGGAATATCGGAAAGATTAAACGCTTCCGCAGCATTGATCGTCATCCGTTCAGACCAGCGGTACGCAATGGCAGCGCCGAGATCATGATACAAATCAGTTCCCTTCTGTCTCCAACCCGCCTCTTCTCTGGGATTGTTCCTGTAAAGAAATTGTGGAGAATAGTAACAATCAATGTCCGCCTGATCGCGATACAACTTAAAATCGGCTCTTGGATTGATTCTCGTTTCAAGGATTGATTTCTTGTTGGCTGAAACCCCATCTCTGTTGTCATCGAATGATTCGACCGCGCCAATCGAAAACGCCCACGGACGTTCGCCCTCGGCATAAACAATATCGCGGGGCAGTATCACAAACAGGCACAGCCCGCAAATCATCATAAGTCGCTTTAGCATGTCACCTCCGAGACAGATATCTAATGAGTCCGTCTCGAATAAAGATATTGATGAACAGGCCTAAAGTCAACGTGAAAACATACTTACGTGAAAACATACTTAAGGGGCGCCTCAGAAGCTGTGAAACAATTCCAGGCGCGGTGGACCCTGCGCCATTCCTTACCGGAATTATTCGGTTTTGCTGTGGATTGAGAGCGTCGGATGCCAAGCCGGCCGCTCTTCTTCATTTCTTTTATAGCTTTTCACCCGATACACCAAGATGAGCAGTTCTTGCCTTACCACCTACAGAGAACGGTCTCCCTGCCGCCTTTGCGAGGCAAAAGCCTGAATTCTACTGTGGTACAAGGCCACAGGGATGCCGCAGCTGGAATTAAGCATTGTACTGAATGCCACAATCGGGATTGCACCGGAACAAGCTTTACCGCTATGGTTCAACAGGTCAGCAGTTGAAGGTCTATTTGTCGGGAGTCTTATGAGCAAGGTGGGCGTTTTGTTGGAAGTGAAGGGTCTGAAGACGTTCTTCAAGAGCGCCGAAGGCCCGATACGCGCAGTGGATGGAGTTGACCTATCGATCCATGACGGGGAAACAGTAGCACTCGTAGGGGAGAGCGGCTGCGGCAAAAGCGTATTCTCGATGTCCCTCGCCAGACTCATACCTCGACCGGGATACCATCCAGCAGGCAAGATTATGTTCAAGGGAACAGATGTGCTGGAAATGAATGATAACCAATTAACAGGACTACGCGGCGGCGAGATATCTTATATCTTTCAGGAACCCGGAAGCTCACTCAACCCTGTATTCCGCGTTGGCTACCAGATAGAAGAGGCTGTCAGGCTGCATAAACCGAAGTCCGGACCCGCTACCGGTGAGCCTCGCGCCCGAGTGGTTGAGTTACTGGAAATGGTCGGCCTGCCTGACCCGATCCGCCGCATGCAGGCGTATCCCCACGAGCTCAGTGGCGGAATGCAGCAACGAATAATGATCGCCATGGCCCTTGCCTGCTCCCCTAGTCTGCTGATAGCGGACGAACCAACAACCGCACTGGACGTAACCATACAGGCCCAGATTCTCGAACTACTGAGCGGACTCCAGCGCAAACTGGGCATGGCAATTCTACTCATAACGCATAATCTCGGCCTGGTTGCCGATATGGCTCGAAACGTCTGCGTGATGTACTCAGGTCGCGTGATTGAGTCCGGACCAACTGAAGAGTTACTCCTTAAGCCGGCACATCCCTACACCCGTGGCCTGCTCGACGCCGTGCCGCGCCTGAAAAGAACAGGGCCCCTAAAGGGCATACCAGGGACAGTCCCTCATCCGGCACACCTTCCACCCGGATGCAAATTCGCACCTAGATGTCTGAAAAAGAAGGATATTTGCGAGAAAAGCGAACCAGCACTCGAACTCAACAGCAAGAACAGATGCGTGCGATGTTTCTTCCCGTTGGAACCATAATGAGAGGCAAATATGCCATTACTTGAGGTAAAGGATCTCCGGGTCAATTTCGAGGGCAGTGCCGGACTGTTTAAGAAGACATGCGTTCGCGCGGTGCGAGGTGTCTCTTTCACTCTCGAGAAGGGAGAAAGTCTCGGCCTCGTCGGCGAAAGCGGCTGCGGCAAAACAACCCTCGGACGCAGCATTCTCCGCCTCATTAAGCCAACATCCGGAAGTGTCGTCTTCAATGGGCGTAACGTAACGTCACTAAAAGGCAAGTCCTTAAAAGAGTTCAGACAGTCCGCTCAGATCATCTTTCAGGACCCTTACGAATCACTTAACCCCAGACTATCAGTCAATTCAGTCCTGCACGAGGTCCTCAAGATACACCGCTCAGTGCCAAAGGAACAAAGAAAAGACCGCGTACAGGACCTTCTCGTATCCGTAGGACTCAATCCAGGCTATGCTGCCCGCTTTCCTCATGAGTTCAGCGGTGGCCAACGCCAACGCATCGGAATAGCACGTGCAATAGCAGTAAATCCGCTGCTGATTATTGCCGACGAGCCCGTGTCATCGCTGGATGTCTCGGTCCAGGTTCAGATATTGAATCTGATGAAGGAGCTCCAGACGAAGCTAAAGCTCTCTTATCTGTTCGTGGCACATGATCTCGCAGTCGTACGCTACATGTGTGACCGCGTCATGGTCATGTATCTGGGAGAAATCGTGGAAACAGCAGCCACCGAGGACCTGTTCGAACACCCATCCCACCCCTACACCAGGGCATTGCTGTCCGCCGTACCGGACATTGAGAAGGGGCTGAACGCGAAACTCCATGGCTCGTCCAGGATTATACTCAAGGGCGATGTACCATCGCCATCCATGACCATCCCAGGTTGTCCATTTCATCCGCGCTGTCAACGAGCCGAACCGATCTGCCTTAACACAGTACCACCCCGAATAGCTCTATCAGCCGGACACTGGTCCGCGTGTCACTTTGCTGGAACACTGGACTAGACCTGCTGGGCCATCGTCAAATACTGTTCTACCGGAACAGTCGTGACACTTTACCGCAACATGAATGACTATAGTGACACAAGCCCAAGCCCTGCGAAAATGAACACCGCGCGGGTGATAACTACTAGTCAGGAATTCAGCGGACACTTCGGCCAATAAACAAACCGGGCGCTGACTCTCGTCAGCGCCCGGCATATCTA
>JBAXMA010000034.1:0-15638 GCA_037134535.1 bacterium | reverse complement strand
GTGTCGCGCAGCAGCCCAGTCGAGAATGGCAGTACATAGCGCGCCTGACTGTGAGATTACCGAAATGTGACCGGGCATCGGCATATGCTTTGCAAAGGAGGCGTTCATCTTGTGATGGGCATTGACAAGCCCAAGGCAGATTGGACCGAGCAGTCTGGCACCTGCCGAAGAGCACATCGCAGCAATTTCGCGTTCCAGGCTGGCGCCATCCGGACCTGTTTCTTTGAAGCCTGCAGTGATGACAACAATGGCTTTTGCCCCTGCCTCAATTGCTTCTTCGACAGCCACTTTTATGACACTGACTGGAACCGCGATGACGGCCATTTCGATGACCTGGCCGGAAGTTTTCAGATCCGGATAACATTTCCGGCCCAGCACTTCATTGCATGTTGGATTGATCGGCACAATCATGCCGCGAAAGTCACCTGCAATAAGGTTGGCCAGAATCTCGTGCCCTACCTTGCCTGGAGTGCGTGATGCACCGATGACAGCAATAGATTGCGGGGTCAGTAAAGTTTGAAGCATATAGTTGTCGCCTTTTTCGTAGGATAGTACTTAAAAACTTTGCGATGATGGAGTATGAATCTGCAAAAAGCAATAGCTAGAATAAAGAATATTTTACGTCGTCAACGGGATATAGAAGTGCGTGCAGACGCACTGGCTAGGCACATGGTTTCTCATCGGACGTTCCGGGACCTCTGGTGGCGATATGTTTCTCGATTTGTTCGAGATGCTGTCTGATCTCTTTCAATTCAGCAAGGATCTCGACATCGCGTTTCTTCTCTTCCTTCTGCTCCTGTTTAACAAAGAAAGATGCAACATATGCCGTAAAAGTTCCGAATAGACCTACCCCGGCAACCATGAGGAATGCTGCCACAATCCTGCCACCAACGGTGACTGGATACTTGTCGCCATAGCCGACCGTGGCCATCGTGACAACGCTCCACCACAAGGCGTCATTTGCCGACTTGATATTGGAGGCAGGGTCTGTCTCGCAATTCAGGATGACAACTGAAGAGAAGATCATGACAGTAAAGGATATGAGTGCAACGGTTGCAAAGGTTCCATGTGCCCTGTTTTCAAACAGGTATTTGAGTATCTGGCGGAGAGATCGTATACCTCTGAGTATTCTCAGAATTCTGATCAGGCGGACAAAACGGCCAAGTCGTAGAAAATCAATATTGGGCATGCCTGAGTAGTCAATGTTGGGTATGCTGGAAACCAGATCGATCCAGCCCCATTTGAGGTAGCCGAGCTTGTTCTTTGCTGTCGCAAGCTGGTAGATGAAGTCGCCGATAAACAGCATACATATGAGATTGTCGATCCAATTCAGCAGCTTGGCTGTCTGATCGGGCAGAGTGAGTACGGTCTCAATAAAGAGGGCTATGAGAACATAGAACGACATGAACAGGATAGTGGCCTGCCATACAGAGATCCGTTGCAGCGGAGCTGGCGGTGTCGCTTCTTTTGTCATCGTGTCCCGATATCACTTATTGGTTTGAGTGTAGCAGCAGATTGGAACGGGTAGT
The DNA here is from genome assembly GCA_037134535.1 of bacterium. Lineage (GTDB taxonomy): Bacteria > Verrucomicrobiota > Kiritimatiellia > SPBP01 > SPBP01 > JBAXKQ01. The sequence continues at coordinate 14,109 of JBAXMA010000034.1, read as the reverse complement.
ATATAAGCTCTTCTACCATTTCTCCATGTGTACGGATTCCCTCGAGTAGCGGGTGCGGGGCGGTGAAATCCGCTCCGGCCACCCGATGGAAATAACGGAGATCGGAGTTATTTCATTTGGGATTTCCAGAACCATTCGCAGATGGATTATTCTGTCTGACCGCGGGTGTGCTCCCAGCCAGCAGGCGCCGAGTCCAAGTGCAGTAGCGGCAAGGAGAATGTTTTCGATGGCCGCACTGCAATCCTGGAGCATATAGGATTCCTTTGTGTCATGTGCTTTTGCGAGATCACCGCACACAATGATGCCCAGTCCTGCATCGGCAAGCATTTTGCCGTTGGGAAGGCCATCCGCTAGTTTCTGTAGCGTCACTTTATCCTGCACAATAACGAAATGCCACGGATCATTTGCGCCGGCCGAAGGCGCTGCCATGGCGGCTTTAAGAATATCGGTAACCATCTGCTCCGGTATATCTTTAGCCTTGTACTGTCTGACGCTCCGGCGTGCGAATATGAAATTCAGCTTCGGGTTCATGAACACCTCCACGACAGTTCATCGACCATTAGTTCGCCACGGGCTGATCCTGCCAATTCTTCCGTAGAAATGCGAGTCACATTATCGTTTTGATTCTGCAACTGTCCCTTTTGCGTTCAACGCATATCCGTTCCACATAACGGCATAATCCCTGGTTGGCAGCCACCAGCCCTGACGAGGATTGGTTCCGGCCGGTAGCCCCGAATACGTTGCAACAGCCTTCGATGACTGCACCTGTATCCAGCCCTTCTTTTCGAATCCGCCGATCAGTTTCACGGGCCCTTTTGCCGGATTTGCACCTGCAGGCATGCGCATTGCCAGCGCGGTCTCGAAGAACTTCAGCATCAGTTGTTCCTGTCCGTCGATCATGTGGTGAGTGCCGCGTACAAGAACGACATGAATCAATGCACCCTGTTTGCGTGCTGCAGCGCAGTTATCCAGCATCAGCATCCTCTCCTTGTCCTGGCTATACTCGCGAGTGATACGGTCATTCTGATCCCAAATGCTCAGACCGAAGGCTTCCATTGCTGCCTTTGACATGGTTCCGAAGTCATTGTTGATGCCGTACGCAGATTTGAACAGACAATAGGACAGGACTCGATCTGGAATTGTCTTCAAACAACCCAGCAAATACTGAGCAGCGTTGGAGTGAGCCCACAGAAGCAGGGGCGCATTGGCAAGTTCCGGACGCTTCAGTGTGACCGCCGAAGCTGCAAGGGTGTTAGTTATGGAAGAGAGAAACTCGGGTTCCTTGAAAGTCATCAAGTCATCCTTCGTGAGCATGGTCGCTATTCCAAGCTTGCAGCCGAGGTTTTGCTGGATCAGGCTCACCATTCTCGCCCCGTCACCCCAGCGCGGGGCAACGAAAACTGCCTTCACCGGCATGCCGTTGGTAGGCAGCCAGAGTTCCCATCCGGTAACGGCGTGGGCAGAGATGGCAGCAAACAGATAAACGACTAAAAACGGTAACATTACTCTACGTTTCATTGCTCAGTTGTCTCCTCGTTAATCGGGATCTATTCCGATTGTTTCCGCAGATAATTCTGCGATTCTTCTCATGGACACCAGGACTCTCCTTCACTCAAACTCAAGCTTCCACTCAACTTCGCGGCTCTTCGGTGACAGAATCGTAGCCCTGACCTCGCTCCGCTCCTGCACGACCTTGATCTGCACTCCGTCTGCCTTGTCTTTTGTGCTGACTTTCGCTGTTACTGCCTTCCATGGTCTGGGCTTCATCGGTGCGACTATTCGCAACTCGTAATCGTCGCCGGCAACTACTTTGCTCGATCCACTGAGAAGCTTCGTTGACGGAGTCCACTTCTCGTTCGTTACGTCAACGATCCCCTGAGTTATGTGGCGCGAAGTGCTTAGCAGAAACGGCCGGTCGAGCATAGGCCTTATTGACAGGATCTGGCAGCTTTCCTTTGCCAGTTTTGTGCGAAGTATGCCTTTGAATGGAGGAATGAATGTTTTTGCCCAGAAGTCGAAGGCGACATGCTCGGCAGATTCCGGCAGCCCGGCACGCGCCGTCGAAAGTTCAATGTCCAGTGGTGCTGACGTCCAGTTATATAGCGCAATCACGTCGCGCCGGGGCGTCTGACGCTCGTCTGTCAGAAGCCAGATTCGTGCCGGTTCATTCTCGAAAAGGTCAACTGGCCTGGGCAGGAGTCCGTGACTCGGCATTGTGCGTTTGAGGATGTCCAAGCGGTCAGCAGGCAACGCGCCCATCAATTCGCTGCTCAGGTTGAGACTACCGCTGATCGTTACCCAGGAGCAGATCAGCTTCGCATGCTCCAGCTGCGTGTCGGTTCTCACGTAGACGGGATCCGGATCGTTGTACCAGATCCGCCCGTGTAGGTGATAGTTCCGGGTGGTAAAAAGCGGACCAGCTTGCAGGCCACCCCAGTCCGGACCGTTGTCAGGGCCGACGCGCATGGCATCCACCAGTCCAAATGCTCCGCCGAATGACCGCATGTTTTGCGGAGCACAGCAGCCGAGAATGAAAACGCCGTTGCCGGCTGCTTTACGGATAAGTTTGATTCCGTCACGGTATGCTTCAATATTGGTCTTATCAGGATTGGCGAAGACGGCATCACCAATCCCTTCGTCCTTGTAGCCGCTGTTGACGTAGATCTGTTTTGTTGCGCTGCCAGTCCACATTCCGTCGATTTTGAAGTAAGTGTAACCCCACTCGTGGGCTATACGTTTTACGATACTGTGCAGGTACTCCCTGGCACCGGGATGAGTCATGTCCATGCATGTCCCGCCCCAGGCGGTATCGTAAGGCTTGCCGTCGGCTGTCTTTACGAACCAGTCCTGATGGTCCTTGAAGAACGGATCATTGTGAGTGCCGGCAAATGGCATGAACCAGATGCCGGGCGTCAGCCCTTCAGCCTTGATGTTGTCGGCCGCAGCTTTCATGCCGCGCGGGTAGGGGCCCTTGGGATCATGATCTGTGAAGACTTTTTTGGGGCCATTACCACCACCAGTGCCCAGTTGCCAGCCATCGTCGATCTGCATCAGGTTGAACCCGAACGGCGCAAGTTTGCTGGCGGCGAATCTGGTCGATGCCGCCAGTTCCTTCTCATTCGAGGCCTGGGCATGATACCATGTACAATAGCCGACTGGCTGCGGCTTCAACTTAATCGAGTAGATTTTCGCTATGGCATCAGCCCATGCTTCCATTCCCAGTCGTGAGTCGTCGAAGTAGCCTATTGCAAATGTTTCGGTGTCGGCATCCTTGCCGGGTGCAATGAGCAGCCGGCCATAGTCGATTTGAGAATCAATACGCACCAGCTTCTTGTCAAGTTTTGAGAAGACAACACCGCTCCCGCGGTCATGGGTGAGCCAGCCGGCGACCACACCATTGCGTGTCAGGGGGTCGGCAATGGTCAGCCAGGCATAGCTGCCCTGATTTTTGCCGGGAGCCGACAGACCTCCAGTGCCCAGTGCGCACAGTTTGACAGCGGCTATATTGAGGTCAATGGTAGCGTTGAAAGGCCGCAGGTTCCGGTGCTGGATAGTATTTGTGCCGCTGTTGTGGAGGGTGCTGCGGAGGAGGACAAAGGGGACGTCAGGCAGAAGCATCAGCTTGTCGACGTTGCCGCCGGCATAGCGTACCTCAATAGCCTTTCCTTTGCCGAAGGTCTTGTCGGAGACCACAATGCTCCTGCCTGTTCCATTTGTGCCGCTCAATCGGCCGCACGGAATGAACTCTTTTTTCGATGACAGTGACTGAACAGAGAAGCTGCCTTTGTCCGCGTTCACTGAGACGCTGAATAGATCGTTCTTGATGATCATGATTTCCTCTGTGTTAGCTGCAAATGCAATGCATCCGGCCAGAACTATGAAAGCGACGGCAGCGCAGCTTTCAGTACGCATCAGTAGACCGTTGAATCGTTGCCGCACTAAGTTGTCTCCATTACTTCATTTCCAGCACTGTTACGTCCGTCTTTCGCGAGTTGGGTGTCACCGTGAATGACTCCAACTTTCCGCTGCGCACTTTGCCCTCGACAACAGTCCTGTCAGGCGCGTGCAGTTTGAAGTCGGCATTCCAGTCCTTCGGCCACGCAGGGCAAAGGAAGATCTTCTTTCCTTCAACTTGCATGATCATGGCCTGAACGGCCTTCATCAGCACACCGCCGTGATCCTGATCTGGTGTCCAGTCATAGTTCGGTCCCCAAAAAGCAGGGAACCGGCATGCAGGATCGTGGTGCTGAGCACGATCGGTGACGTTCTTTCTCGCATCCTTTGTCATGCCGAGATAGGCCATGAAGATGTCATCCTGACGCCAGCCGCCGGCCCCCCGATCCCAGAGGTGATTCAATGCCTGGACGCCAAGTTCGGCGTTAGCCTTTTCAAACGAGACCAGGCGGAAGGGAAACACGGCGTAGAGTTCGGGATTCTCGCAGTTAGACTTTTTGTCAAATCTCTCCGCAGGCGCAAGCATCTTGATGCCCTTCTCTTCGCGCGTAGGCACCTCAGGCAGCTTCTTCTGCAAAGTCGCGATAAAGTCGCGATCTTCTTTCGCCAGTTTGCCGGCAGGCAGTGCAAGAAGCCGTGCCGTTACAGCGATGAGTCCCGATAGCTCCGGCATCGGGTTTGTGCAGTCCCACCAGGTTTCAGCAGCCTGTGAAGGATGCATTACAAGTTTTCCGTTCCCGTTTGTCTTGTAGAAACCATCGAAGAACGCCAGAACCGGAATTGCTGTAGGGATAACCCTGCCGGTGAGGAACTTCTCGTCGAGTGTGTAGTCGTAGTAGTCAAGCATCATGTAGACAAGCTCAGGACCGCTGACCCATTCCCACTTGTGGTAGCCGCTGACCTGAAGTTTATCCGTACGTTCGGCTGCCGGTTGATGCCAACCGTAGGACTCCATGAATACAGCGCCCCATTGGTAGATGCACTCCGGGAAATAGGCGCCATCAAAACCGAAGTAGCGTTTGGTACGGTACTTGCAAACGTCCAGCACTTCGCCGCCGTACATCCTGAAGAATGGCGCCATGAGATCGAAGTCGCCAGCTGCACAGGAGCTGATGTACGGGAGCCGGCTGTTCTGCCACCAGTAGCCGGGGCCCCAGCGGCGGTAATCTGCGTTGCTTGGGCGGCCCGGCCACGGCATGGTGAATATGCTTCCATTGAACTTGATCGGATACGCGCCGCGACTTGCACAGGCAGTGATGAACCGCTGGAGATTGTAGCCGCGTGCCACGTCATGTCCGTCTGTCGACGAAGGGTCAGTGTTGCGGATATAGATGTGGCTCCGATCCCAGAAGGACGCCCACCAGGCGAGGTGTGCTTTGAGTCGCTTGTCGAATGTGATGTTTTCCGTAGCCTTTACTATTGTACGTATTTCCGCGAGCCATTGTTCTTCAGTGGAGGGATGCTTTGTCAGGACTGTGATACTGAAGATGTGGCAGAGACCCTGCGGGCTGATAATGTGCTGGTCGTCAACCCGCTTTCCACCTTCAGCGCGGATCAGCGCCCCGAATGTCCTGTGGAGCAGGGGGTCTTTCCATGGTGACTCCATCAGGTCCTGAAACTTCATGGTCAGTTCTGGTCCGACTGACTTGATGTTGCGATGGTACCATCCGATACCGTCCGGCAGGTTCCTGAGTACGGTGTCCGGCTCTGTTATCATCCGGGGCGGGTTCGGACAACTTGTGAAGATATCACTGCATTCGGAAGATGGGACCACGTAAGGCGCTGTTCGCCAGAGCTCGAAAGATGCTGTGGCAGTGAGTGGCTTCTTTGACTCAACGGCAACCTGAACTACAGGACGATTTGCATCCACCCAAAGGCGAACTTCAACGGAAGAATCTGGTGCATCCGGTCCGGTGGCAGTGACAATGATTTCACCGCGCCGAAGCTGAAGGACCTGACGGAATGTGCCGCCTTTCTTGAAAGGATTGGGCGAGAGATGGACCCTGGCAAGACCTACTTTCATAAGCTGGTTGTTGTCGTCCCATGTGTCAGTCTTCCCGATATAGAACAGCAGGTCCCCGTCAGCCTCGACCCATGCATTGAGGGTGATGTCACCATTTCCCAGGGGCATTGAACCGCGTGCATCGGCGCTGGGTGAATCCCACGTAACATTGTAGTCGTCAAGTTTAATGATATTCTCAGTTGGCTGCGTAGCACAAGCAACGGATGAGGCAACACCTGCAGCAAGTACAATCCCGACAGCGGGCTTATTCTTCATGGTTCTTTCCTCCCTTGTTCGTCACGCACTGTGACTGCGGCATGCTGAAAGGACAAGAGGAAAAGTAAAGTTATGTCATCCATAACGCGTGACAAGTGAGTGCCGTTTTGACATCCTTTTTCCGTACGGTAATTCACTACTCAGGAGGATATACGTCATGACTGGTTACAAGGGTCTGCTTGTTGCGTCGTGTCTGTTTGCGGTTGTCAGCGGGTCGTATGCTGAAGTTCTGACTTCGACCGGCAGGGAGAAGGAAAAGGAGCTCAAGTTCATATTTGTCACAACCTGCAAGGATGAAGCGTTTTTCAATCCGGTAAAGAAGGGTGTTGCAGATGCAGCGCGGAAAATGAACGTGAAGTGCGAGTGGGTCGGTACGGAAGAAGTGGATCTGAAAGAGCAGGCCCAAATGGTGAAGGATGCTATAGCCAAGGGTTATGATGGCATTGCCGTTGACATGATTGATGCCAAGGCGTTCGATGAAGTTGCCACTGCGGCCGCTGCAAAGGGGATCCCGCTGGTCAGTTTCAATACTGATGACACGACTGAGAATGCACGATTGAGCACTGTTGCCCAGAACCTGTATCACGCGGGTGTTACGGCTGGCAAAATTGCCGCGACAGTGATCAAGCCTGAGAGTCAGGTGCTGATTACAGAGCATTCGGCCGGCATATCAGCTCTTGAGGATCGCGCAAGGGGAATGCAGGACTCGCTCAAGGACAAGAATATCAAGGTCACAATCCTGATCACCGGTACGAGTGCAAAAGATGCCGCAGTGAAGGTGGCTAAGGCTCTGAAGGATAATCCGGGAATATCCGCAGTGCTTTCCACCGGGCAGGCCGATACCGAAGGCGCTGGTGTTGCCGTTGAAAAAGAGTTCAAGGATAAAGGGATCTATGTCGGCGGATTTGATCTCTCGTCAGAGACACTGCGACTGGTGGAAAGTGGCGTAATAAGCTTTACGATTGATCAACAGCCGTATATCCAGGGCTTTTACCCGGTCATCCAACTCGCTCTCCGGTGCCGGTATGGTATCATGCCGCCGAGCATGGATGCAGGTGCAGCTGTTATAACCAGGGCGAATGCTGCCGCAGTTGCGGGTCTCGTAAAGAAGGGGTATCGTTAATATGAAAAGAAAAACAGCCATTGGTGTCATATCAACCGCGGTCATTGCGTCAGGCATGGTTGGTGCACAGCAAGTCCCGGCGCAGTTGTTTCGCCCGCCGTCGGTTCCGCTGGTGGCTTGCGATCCGTATTTCAGTATCTGGTCACCTGCCGACAGGCTGAACGATACGGATACTACGCACTGGACCGGCAAGCCGCACCGGCTTTCCAGTACAGTGACGATAGATGGAACGCAGTATCGAGTCATGGGCGGCGGCGGTGTACCGGGCGCGGTTCTTGGCCAGAAGAGTGTGACTGTTCTGCCTACTCGCACCGTCTACACTTTCGAGGATGCCGGTATTACGCTGACTCTCACGTTCATGACTGCGGCTTTGCCAGATGATGTCGATATTCTCTCCAGACCTGTTACGTATCTTACGTACTCATTCAGTTCCATGGACGGTAAGTCGCACGACGTGAAGTTCTCTTTCGATGCTTCCGGCGAACTGGCTGTCAATACGCCGAACCAGGAAGTCCTCTGCACGACGGAGGCAATCGGTAGTCTCACCGCGCTGAAGATCGGGTCAAAGGAACAGAATGTCCTCGGAAAAGCCGGTGACGACCTGCGTATTGATTGGGGCTATCTATATGTTTCGGCGCAGGCTGCGGACCTTGCTTCAGCTTCGATTTCGGAGGTTGTGGCAATTCGTAGCAATGTGGCAGCCGTAGAACCGAAGTCGCCTGCGCCTGCCGGCGGCGTTGTGGCCGTTCTCAACTTCAATGTCGGGAAGGTCGGGAAGGAATCAGTCTCGCGATGGCTAATGCTGGCGTATGACGACCTCTATTCCATTCAGTACATGGGCAAAAACCTGCGCCCATACTGGCGGCGTAACGGCTGGGAAGCATCAGATCTACTGAAGGCTTCCGCGAAGGATTATGAATCGCTGGTGAAGCGATGTGTTGCATTTGATAGTGAGCTGATGGCAGACCTCACGAAAGCGGGTGGTGAGAAGTATGCTAACATTTGCGCACTGGCCTACAGGCAGTGTTTTGCTGCGGGCAAATTCGTAGCGGATGCCAATGGCCGGCCGATTTCCTTCTGTAAGGAAAATCACTCCAACGGGTGCATTGCAACATCGGATGTGTTCTATCCCATGGCACCTCAGTTTCTGTTCTTCGGTCCGACACTGGCGAAATCATTCATTGTGCCATTCATGAACTATGCGGCATCCGAGCGGTGGAAGTTTCCGTTCGCTCCTCATGATCTCGGTACATATCCACATGCAAACGGACAGCGATATGGCGGCGGTGAGAGTACCGAAGATAACCAGATGCCTGTTGAGGAGAGCGGGAATCTGCTCCTGTTGTTCGGTGCGATAGCGCAGATGGAAGGCAATGCTGATTTTGCCGGTCTGTATTGGGCACAGCTTGAGCGATGGGCAGGGTACCTGAAGACGAAAGGGTTTGACCCCGAGAATCAGCTCTGTACGGACGATTTTGCCGGGCATCTGGCTCACAATGTCAATCTTAGTGCCAAAGCTATCTGTGGCTTGGGTGCATTTGGTAAGCTGTGCGCAATGCGCGGTGACAAGGCGAAGGCGGCTGAATACACCAAGCTCGCAAAAGAGTTTGCGGAGAAATGGGTAAAGGAAGGTGACGATGGCGATCACTTCCGCCTGGCGTATGATCGCAAAGATACCTGGAGCCAGAAGTATAACCTGGTCTGGGACCGCGTCCTCGGCCTGAATCTGTTCCCGGAAGACGTAGCGAAGAAGGAAATGTCTTACTACAGGAAGGTTCAGAACAAGTTTGGATTGCCGCTCGACAACAGGAAGGCATATACGAAACTGGACTGGACACTGTGGACTGCCACTCTCACACAGAATCGGGCAGACTTTGATGCGATCGTGGATCCAGTTTATATGTTCATCAACGAAACTCCGGACCGATCGCCGCTGACCGACTGGTATTGGACCAATACCGGCAAAAAGAGGGGCTTTACGGCCCGTCCGGTGATCGGCGGTGTATTCATGCAGATGCTGTACGGTGAGCAAGTCTGGAAGAAGTATGCCGCCCGTGACACAGCAAAGATCGAAGGATGGGCACCAATGCCGGTACGTATGGCTGGAAAGTAATCAGGCCCAGTCATGCTCACTCAAGGCGAAGGGTGTGCTTTCAACTGAAGATTTTATGATTAAATTTCTTGTTGAATGTTTTTGGGTATCTGGCAGGATACCTCTGTGTATAAGAAAGAGCAGCCGACGATAGATATGGTATATATACGAACGTTATGGGAGGCGCAAGTTGCATATATTGATTACCGGGGGCGCGGGGTTCATCGGGTCAAACCTTGTTGAGTATCACCTTGCGAAGGGTGACCAGGTTCATGTCGTGGACGACCTGTCGACTGGCTCTGAGGAGAATCTCCAGCAGTTTGCGAATAAGTCCGAACTCCGTTTTGATAATGCTGATGTACTGACATGGGATGGCCTGGACAAGGCAGTGGGCTGGGCCGACAGGGTATATCACATGGCCGCAGTCGTCGGATTATTCAGGGTCCTTGCGGAGCCGATCAAAGTCCTGGCAACAAACGTGGCAGGCTGTGAACGAGTCCTGCGCGCTGCTCATGCCGGGAAATGGATGCCTCAGGTGGTGCTGGCATCCACATCGGAGGTTTACGGCATGGGGGTATATGGCCAGAAAGCGGATTCCGCGGACATGATGCCTGCCGGCGCCACGAGTAATTCGTTCGATCCCGATTCAATACCGCCGTTCAGCGAAGATATGGAACCTCTTGTAGGCTCCAGCTCGGTAAGCAGGTGGAACTATTCGATAAGCAAGCTGGTCGACGAGGCGTTCGGGCTTTCTTATGCCAGGAAGTACGGGATGCAGGTGGTGGTGATAAGATTTTTTAACACCGTTGGCCCGCGTCAGATCGGCAGATATGGCATGGTGGTCCCTCGTTTCGTGCGGCAGGCTGTCGCAGGCGAACCATTGACTGTTTACGGGGACGGGAAGCAGTCGCGATGCTTCTGTGATGTGCGGGACACGGTCGCGGCGATGGATCGGCTTTCATCTAATCCCGAAAGCGCAGGGCAGATCGTGAACGTTGGCAATGCGCGGGAAATCTCCATCATCAAACTCGCCGAGTTGATCCGTGAGAAGGCCGGAAGCAAATCGGAAATACGCTTCATTCCTCACATAGAGGCCTACGGCGGCGAGATATTCGAGGAAGTTGCCAGGCGCCGGCCGAATTTGGACAAGTTCAATCGCTTGACTGGCTTTACTCACAAGTGGACATTGGAGCGCTCAATTGACGACTTGATAGCAAGGGCCCGTGAGAAAGGTGCAAACTCAGCATAGTAAAGGAGTGACATGGCAACTTTACCATATTTCATCTTGAGCCCTAATGCAATTCTCAGCATTGTGGGCCTCATTCGCGGGCCGGATAAGACTGTGCCTACACCGCCGACGGACTGGCGAGACGCAAAGGTTGATGTGATCATTCCTGCAAGGAATGAGGAGTCGAATATCGCATTCTGTCTCAACTCGCTGCTGACCCAGACCCTCAAGCCGAGGCGTATAGTCCTTGTTGATGATAACAGCAGCGACAGGACTGTGGAACTTGCCAGTGATTTCGGCAAGGCCAATGGTATGGAGGTCACGATTGTCCGGCGTGAGCAGGCTGCTGGAAAAACACCGACACTGAAGAGTGCGGCAAGGGAGTCTGACTGCGATGTGGAGTTCATTCTCGACGCTGACACCATTCTTGAGACTCCGACATACATTTCAAGGACGGTCGAGGAACTGTACAAGGCTGTGGGCATAGCGTGCGCCTGCGGAAATGTGCTCTCCCTCTCTCGCGGAGACCGCAAGCGCAGGCTTAATGATCCTGCTGTCAAGGCTTTCCAGGACAGGCATCCAGATGTTGAACTCCTTAGCAAAAAGAACATTTACGTGCGCATGCAGATGGCTTTGACCACTATGTACCGGGATTGCCTCTACATGTTTTTGCAGCGGTTTGTATATCGCGGACAGATGACGTTCTTCGGGTCAATAATGCATCCCGTTGGCTGCGCGGTTGCCTACAAGCGCGAGTATATCAAGGACCTTTTCAATAAGTACGAGCCTATTCTTGGTGATAACCTTACCAATTCAGAGGATATATTTCTGGGCTTCGCCCTTGTCAACAATGGTTACCGGAACATTCAACTGCAGGACGTCCTGTGCAGGTCACAGGACCCAGCGATCAACCGCCTGCCTCATCAGTTCTACCTTTGGTCGTCCGCATTCCTGCAGAGCTGCTACTATTTCAACGGCCTTGTCTCTTCGCCATTCAGGGCGATCAAGCGTTGGAGGCATAACCAGGCATTTATCAAGAGCGCGGCCGGAAAAGCCATCATGGAGAAACGCAAGATAAAGGAGCCGTATCGTGAGCCTTTCGGCGACAAGTATACCGAGGAGTATGGAAGGCCGATGGGTTGGGCGATCCTCATGTCGGCCGTAGAAAAGGTGTGTTTTCCGACGGCGCTTCTAATTCTTATCATCTTGCAGAAATGGGAAGCCTTAGTGGTAACGGCTCTCGCGGAAACGGCGCTTTCACTGGCTATTCTCACATGGGTCTCCTCGGCGGGGACTCGCATTCGTTACCTGCTTACGGGTATTCTGGTGACGCCAGTCAGGTATTCTGCGCTGCTTTTTGACTACATAACTATTCTAAGGTTTGCCGGAGACGTATGGATGAGAAAGGATACCCGATGGAGAAAGTAACAATAAACGTAAACTTTGCAGCCCGGGCGGCAACAGCTTTCGCCCTGGGTGTGATTGTCGTGCTGTCGGCGACTGGTTCGGTTGGCGGGGCTCCGGTTAGCGATGCGGCACTGCGGGCCGAGATTGATGGAAAGTGGAGCGAAGCCGTCCGCCTGCATAGCGAACAGCTCGCTTCCGAGCCGGCTCGCGCCGATTTATGGACGCGTATTGCAGACATTGAGATCAAGCGCGGGGACACGAACGCGGCCATAGCTGCGTTGCAATCTGCGACCCGGGTGACCCCATCAGATCCGGCAGTTCATGCACGGCTTTCTCAGGCGTATTCCGTTGCGGGACATCCATTGCCGTCACTGCAGGCCATGGAGACGGCTCTTTCCCTTGCTCCGGCAAACATGGATTACCTGAAGGCGAGAGCCGAATTGGGTAACTGGCTTGGAAAGCCGGCCATTGCCGCCGACAGTTACCGGCGGATGCTGAAGGTTCGGCCTGACGATACGCCGCTGAAATTGCTGCTTGCCAGGGCATGGGCATGGAGCGGTGAACTCGATAAGTCTTCGGGCAGCTATGCAGATTATCTTAAGCAGCAACCCAACGAAGCTGTGCCGTTACTGGAGTATGCAAGAGTTGAATCCTGGCGAGGTAACTTTGCGCATGCCATCAAGCTGCTGGACCGGTACGAACAGAAATTTGGTGACAAGAAGCTTGTGGCGAAAGAAAAAGCACGCCTTTTGGCCTCGGCGGACAGGCCCCGGGCTGCGATGCAGGTCAATGATCCGCTGCTCCAGAATGCGCCGAATGATTTTGAGCTCCAGTTTACAAGGAGTCTTGCCCTTCACTATGGTAATCTCCGGCGCGAGGCTTCGAAAAGCGTCAAGAGTTTGGAGAAAGAAAGGCCCGACAGCGCGGAAAGCGAAAACATCCGCCGCCTTGTTGAGACGCCTCTGCGCCCTGATGTGAACGGCAATTTTCGCTACTACGAGGACAATGACAAGCTTTCGATAGCGCGCGGCGTGGCTTCGATCAATCTGCCGATCAGGCCTGAAACAACGATCCGTGCAGGAATTGAATACTCCGAGCTGAATGCCGACATTGGAAGCGGGCTGGAAAATGTCAGGGGAACGAGATCGGCTAAACACCAGAAAGAGTGGCTTGGCCTGCAGCACTTCTTCGTTCCCGGGGTGTTGGGAGAGGCCAGTATAGGATACGCGGAGGTGTCCGACCTCAGCGGAATTGTCGTATACGGTGTTCAGCTGGGAATCAGGCCCATAGACAGTCTCCGCCTTAATATTGCCCACGATAAAGACTTTCTGGTCGTATCACCTCGCTCTGTTTCACTCGGGATTGAACGACAGACATCGCAGGCAGAAGTTCAGTGGCAACCCGACCTCGTCTATACAGTGGTTGCTTCAGGACGCTACGATGATTACAGCGATGGTAATGAACGCTGGGGTGCGTTGTTTGCCCCGAGGCGTTCTGTACTCAGGGGCGAAGGCCTGAATATTGATCTGGGCGTTCGTGGCAGCTGGTTTGGCTTCAGCAAGAGCCTCGATTCAGGCTACTATAACCCCAAGTCGTATCAGCAGTATGTCGCAACATCATTTATGTACTGGAAACTCACGCAGGAAAGCGGTGTAAATGTCATCCTGGCCGGCGGTTGGTTTAAAGATGACGCTATGAGTGCGTTCGAGTTCGGGTGGAGCGCTGATGTCGAGGCAACATTCGGAGCCTACAGTGACTGGATGCTAAAGGTCTCGGGGAATCTAGTGGACAACTTCAAGCAGTATGCCAGCGACAAAGCATTCGGTGCCGTGGCTGGCGGCATATCGCTGACGAGGCGTTTCTAGTTATCCGAGTGTGCGCTATGGCAGGCAAAAACTTCCAGTTGCACGCGGATGTGTCTTGAGGGTTGCATCCGGCAGCAAGCAGAAACGTCAATACTGGCAAGGTGTTATCGTTGGGTTATCTGGTCGGGGCGGAGAGATTTGAACTCTCGACCACTTGAACCC
>JBAXMA010000033.1:0-15806 GCA_037134535.1 bacterium | reverse complement strand
CCCTCCAATATATGCACCGGAATCAACTGCAGAGCGGAACCACGTCATCAACAAGCAAGCGGCTGAGGCGGAAAGGCAGGCGGAAAAGCACGGCTCTGTCATGTACGGTCTAGTAGCGGCGTCGTGTAACTCCGCCCTCCAGTTTTACGAGCAAATCAGTGTCTTTGATGGAGGGGCGAGCTATGCGAGCCCGTTCTTGACTCCGCCTGGCTCAGTAAATGTTGCTGGTGACCGGCGAGCGAGGCTTGACTGAGGACAGGATGAACAGGCAACATTGAAGGAATTCGGAGATTATAATATGTTGAGCATTATTGCTGCTGCAGTTGTCACTCTGCTGTATTCGTTCGTGTCGGCAGAAATCGGATTCTTTTCGCGATCGGCTTCAGCGGGTGTGTTTGCAGTTTGCCTCTTTGCTCTTCTGCTGGCGGACAGGAAGTGGCATTTCATGCCACGCATCGGTCCTCTGGCAGACCGCAAGGATCTTCTTCTGGTTGCAGTGCTCATTTCCGCCTGTGCGCTTTACTTTCCACCATCCGAATACATTCTCGGCGGATGGGACCCGGGGGTTTACGTTGCAGGTGGCATAAGCATTGAAAGGCACGGGGGCATTAGTTTTGATGACCCTCTGCTTGCGAGTCTGGACAGCGTAGAGCGGGATCTGTTCACCGCCGTGCGGTGGGGTTTGAAAGAGGTCTACCCTGCATGGCGAGTTATGAATGCACCTGACGGCAATACCCTGACACCACAATTTTTCCATATGTACCCGGTTCTTCTCGCTTTGACCTCTGCCATAGGCGGAGTCTGGGGATGTCTCTGTACTAATCCGGTTATCGCGTTGTTGTGTATTCTTGCCTTGTTCGCGCTATGTCGTGCGGTTGCAGGCCCGGGAGTGGCGATGCTGGGACCGCTTCTCTTTGTGACTTGTCCGGCCATGATCTGGCTCGCGCGTTTTCAGAATTCCGAGTTGCTGGGCCAGTTGGGATTCCTTTCAGGTTTTGGTTTCTTGTTTCTGGCGGCCATGCTTTTGGCATCCGGACAGAAGTCCGGCAGACAGAGGGAAGGAACGATGGCTTATGTGATGTCGGCATTGTGCTTCGGGGTCGCGCAGTTGGCCCGCACTGAGCTGCTCATGGTGTCGATACTGGTGCTGGCTCTTGG
Source organism: bacterium (assembly GCA_037134535.1). GTDB lineage: Bacteria > Verrucomicrobiota > Kiritimatiellia > SPBP01 > SPBP01 > JBAXKQ01. The sequence goes on along the minus strand of JBAXMA010000033.1, from coordinate 14,648 downwards.
TGTCCTGTCGTTGGGCTGGAGGACGACTTCGCCGGAAGTCAGGCGCGCCAGGGCTGTATGGGTTGTTTGCATGTTTATGCTGCTAGTGCATGCATTGGTGTACCAGCGATACACGGCCAGATTATATACACCTCTCGGGGCTAATCTCTATCGGGCGGCACTGCTTCCGGTCGTGGCGACAGTGATAGCGGCGGTTCTGTGGGTTTTGCGTGGCCGTATTGAGGCTATGTGGAATCGCATCTCAAGTGTGGTGCGCTGGTTTGCGGCCGGTGGATTGATCCTGGCCGTCGTATACGTCGCACTGATCCGTGTTCAGGATACGTCCCTTGGTCTTGAAAGATTCACATTCCACGATATAGCGAGACTGGTTTCCTGGCCGGTAATGATTCTTGCAATCCTGGGCTGTGTTACCATGATCGTAAGATCGCGCAGCTTCGCGGAGCATGCACTTATAGTGGCTGGCCTGATTTCTCTCGCTGGTGTGCTTCACAACAGGCTGATCGATCCGTTCTACCTCTGGGCTGCCAGGCGATTTGCTTCTTTTGTGCTGCCGTTTCTGTTTATTGCAGCCGTTGCCGGTCTGGGGCAGATTGTCAGGATTGGCTTGCTGGCGATTGGCCCTGTAGTTTCTCCCCGTATCGGAAGACGCATTCCGGAATTGGCTGTTGCTGTCGCGGCTTGCGTAGTTGTTGCCGTGTCCGCAGGTGATCGTAATGCGGTGAGCGGATTCAGAGACAATAGCGGCCTTACAGAATTCATCCGGCAGACGGCTGAAAGTCTGCCCCGGGCAGATCTGGTTATTTCCGAGCCGGAACTGCGCGGTGTGCCCGAAGCGCTTCATTTTCTTCACGGTGTGCCGGCGGTCTGCCTCAAGAATCATGAGCCGCGAAATCTGGCGGCACTTGAGGGTGCGATTGCCCGCAGAATAGAAAAAGGACAGGCAGTGTTTTTGTTGATAGCAGAAGACTCGCCATATCGGAAGTGGACGCGTGTCAGGCTGGAGCGGAAAAGGGAGTTTCAATGGACGGGCGAAATTCTCAATCAGCCTCAGCGGCCATTTCCGCGCACCACGTTGAAGCGCGGACTGCGCCTGCATCTTTATGAGGCTGGCATGGCGCCTGCTAATAAATAGTGAGCGAAAAACCTAGACACAAGCGCTCAACTGCAACTATTCTTCGCGCCTAGAAGTGGAGTGTCGGCTTGTAAGATAGTATCTGGTCAAACACGTACAGGAGTAATAATCATGGGTTGGCGACTATTCGGTTCAACGGCCGTAGCGTTTCTCTCTTTGGTTTCAGTTTCACTGGCACAGGCTCCGCAGATTCTCTCAGTCGGTGCGGAGGAACGGATCGGAGTCTTCGGTTCAACGAGGTTGAGCATTGCGACTGATTCACTGAATCAGCCGCATGTTGTTGCCGATTCGGGATTGGGCCCTGTTCTCGCATTCTTTGACAAGGTCGGATCATGGAAGCAGACAAGTTTCAACATTAAGTCCTACTATGTCGGGACTGCGATGTTCTTCAATCCCAGGATCGAAATCGACACAGTGAACAATGTGGCGTGGGTAGGCGGCCCCGCAGTCACGATCAGCGCCCCGGGTTGGTGCGGGCTGGCAATTGTTGTCAGAAACAACATATCTTCGACGCCATCCGTACCGTATGTCTCACTGAATCAGAGGATCTGTTCCATCGACTGGGAGCCCGGCACCATTGGTCTGGATCCTGCAAGACCAGGAGAGTGTATTGGTTTCTCTCTGGACGGTTTCTACGCCCGGTTTCAATATGATGGCCTTGCGCCGGACATGATAGCGCGAGGAGCCGGTGGCCAGATGTATTCGGGCAGAGGTGGTGAGAAAAATGATTTCAGAATATCCAAGGCAGGTAACTATCAGCACAGATCAAGCGGAAATCATGGGGTGTGGAACGGTGCGGTTCAGGGATATCACGCACAGGAATCATTGTACCAGAATTCTGTCAGGTCGGAGCAAGGTTTGTCTCCTGTGGCCTTTGCAGCATATTCACGGTATCCGATCATGGGTGGTGATGAAGTGTATCCGGGCGTCTGCCCGGATGGTAAGGACCCGCTTTCCTGCTTCATAGCGTCCGATTTCGGGCGGCAGGGCGGAGTTGTACTGAATATCTGGAACTCAAAGTTGGGAGCCATGAAGTATCCTGCCGCAGCAAATCTTACGATTGATGCCGCAGGCACAAGTGGTGCGCCGCGATATGCTCCCCAGATGGCACCCGCTGCTGGTGGAGGTGCATTCATATGCTGGGTTCGCGCCGGGCGTGTAAAAATCAGGTCCATGACTATTGACGGGGTGTTCAGTGTGGAGAGTGATATCTGTGCCGGCACAGTTGCCTCGATCTGCACTGACAAAGAAGGTTTCCTGCACCTTGTCTACAATGCAGGCGGCGGCAATATGGCATACCGGAAACTGACTGTGACTGGAGCTGGAATGAGCGGCGGTGTGGTGGCTGTAGGGGATTGCAATAAGGACGGTGTAGCGGATCTGATATGGCAGCAGGGGCAGGGGAGCGTCACGAATCTGTTGCTCAACTGGACAGGGACGAGCAGTGCATTAATCGGGAGCCCCACTGTTTTTGGTGGTAAGACAGATTGGCGGGTACAGGCGGCTGGAGACATTGACACGAACGGAGTGACGGACTTGATCTGGCAGAATTCAGCCGGTCAGACGGTTGTTTGGTTCATGAATTCTGACAGTACGAAGAAGTTGGAGACCTACAGTTTTACTGGTGCAACCACATGGCGGATTAATGCAGCTGCCGACATAGATAAAGATGGCGTGGCTGATTTTATCTGGCAGTATCCGACCGGTCAGGTGTGTGTTTGGTTCATGAATCCCGATGGCACCAAGAGGTCCTCTTTCTATACATACACTGGTACGACCCCGTGGCGTTTGGCAGCGGCTGGAGACATAGACAAAGATGGCGTGGCTGATTTGATCTGGCAGAACCCCAGCGGCCAGACCGCTGTTTGGTTCATGAATCAGGACGGTTCGAAAAAGCTGAGTGTTAATACGTACATATACGCAACGCCGTGGCAGGTGCGAGGTGCTGGTGATCTGGACGGGGATAACGTGGTCGACATGTTCTGGCAGTCGCCCATAACCTCGGCCGTACACTGCTGGTTGCTGAATACCAACGGCATGAGAAAAGCAGGCTATGATATTGCCGCGCCGTAGAGGAGAATCTGGCCTCTCGTTAAGGTCCGGGTAGCTTATATACGGGCTGATCAGCCAACTTACTGTTTGCGTGTCTGGTTGCGACAATATGCCATAACCGGTGTCGGTCAAGTGTTATGGCAGGTCTGAGCCCGGTTGAACTATGACAAGGACGAAGGGTAGTGTTGTCGGCAGCCAGCGAATCCGGATGGTGGTCTGGGAACTTGCGCGCAATGATTTGCGTGCCCGGTTTGCTGGTTCCTATTTCGGTCTTCTCTGGGCTTTTGTCCAACCGGTAGCGACGATTCTTCTCTTCTGGTTTGTGTTCCAGGTCGGGTTCGGTGCGCCACCCGCACAGGATAATGTTCCTTATGCTCTATGGTTGGCAGCCGGGTTGACGCCATGGTTCTTTCTGGCTGATGCATGGCTTGCGGCAACATCGGCTATGCAGGAATATGCATATCTTGTCAAAAAGGTGGTGTTTCGGATCGAACTGTTACCGGTGATAAAGATAGTTGCGGCGCTCTTTTTTCACTTGGTATTCATTCTGGTCCTTATCATGCTGAGCTTTGCAGTGGGGCATCCACCTGGCTGGCATTTTCTGCAACTGCCGTACTACACAGTCTGCCTGTTGGCCCTCGTGATCTCAATGAGTTACATTACCTCCGCGGTCCTTCCCTTTTTCCGGGATCTGACGCAACTCCTCGCTATTGTACTTCAGTTTGGCATGTGGCTGACGCCGATTCTGTGGCCCATTCTGAAGGTGCCAGAACGCTTTCGCTGGGTTTTCAAGTTGAACCCGGTGAGCTATGTCGTGGACGGCTATCGTGACGCGATTCTGGGCAACGCCTGGGTTTGGGATCACGTTCTGGCCACGCTGGGGTTCTGGAGCTTAACATCGGGGCTGGGCCTGGTGGCTTTCATTACCTTCAGGCGGTTGAAACCCCATTTTGCGGATATACTCTGAGGATGTCATGGAAGCAGAATTAGCTATTCATGTGGATGGCCTGACGAAGGTGTACAACCTGTATGATCGGCCGCTTGACCGGATCAAGGAGGCGTTGCATCCGGGAGGGCGTAAGTATCACCGGAGCTTTCATGCGTTGCGGGATATATCGTTCGATGTGAAGCGTGGTGAGACATTCGGAATCATTGGGCGGAACGGATCTGGCAAGTCCACGTTGTTGAGAATCCTGGCGGGGGTGCTTACTCCAACCGGCGGCAATGCGCATGTAAACGGAAAAGTATCGGCTTTACTGGAACTGGGAGCAGGGTTCAATCCGGAACTGACAGGCCTGGAAAACGTCTACCTGCAGGGGACACTGATGGGGTTCACCAGGGCAGAGACGGATGAGCGAGTACCGGCTATTGAAGCCTTTGCCGATATCGGTGAATTCATCCATCAACCTGTTAAACACTACTCCAGTGGAATGTTCGTTCGTTTAGCCTTCGCTTGTGCAATCAGCGTAGAGCCGGACATAATGATTGTTGATGAAGCGCTGGCAGTTGGCGATGCCAAGTTTCAGGTGAAGTGCTTTGAGTGTCTGCGTCAGTTGCGGATGAAAGGTACAAGCATACTGCTCGTTACCCATTCCATTGATCAGATCGTCACGCATTGTTCCAGGGCCATATTGCTAGACCGAGGTGAGGTCGTGATGAACGGCGAACCGCGACTGGTGGCGAATAAGTACATGGATCTTCTTTTTGGAAAGGAACGGATATCCGCGCCGGACGTTGAGCCTGTTACTGCCGGGTCTGCCGGGAGCGTGCCGTCACCGGGGTCCGCGCTTCATGCCCGCGAGGATATGTTTGCGTCACGAAATGGGTACAATCCGAACGAATATCGATGGGGGGATGGCACAGCTGAAATTCTTGACTATCGCCTGGATGCTGGGGGCGAGGCATACCCATTAACTGTTTCTGCAGGACAGGTTATTCATATGTCTGTGTCGGTCCGGTTCAATGTTGACATGGTGCGGCCCATATTCGGGCTGACAGTTAAGACTAAAGAGGGTGTGCCGGTATATGGAGCCAACTCGGAAACCCTGGAGTGTGAGTGTTTTCAGCAGTTGGGAGCAGCAGGCACCACGGCACGTATTGACGTGGAGTTTGTCTGCCGTCTCGCCTCAGGCGACTACTTCCTCTCACTGGGGATAGCGACGCGCAGAGGCGAGGAGATAGTTCCGCATGACCGCCGTTACGATAGCGTACATCTGTTGGTAAGGCCGAACAGGCGATTCTTCGGCATGGCAGACCTTGAGCTTTCCATCAGCGCCAGGCAGTTGTCCCCATGAGTTAAGTACAGTGGCCACCTTGAAGCCGGATAGATGGCGGCGTGCAAGGTTGTGAATGGTTTCGGAGAACACGGAGCAGGGCAATCACCATGTGCGTCCTAAATGGCATTCTTTTTACTGTGGCATTAGTTTTCCTATGCGAACGACTTGGCGGTCTTCTGCAGACGTCTGGCACTTCTGATCCATTGTTTGTACGCCTTGTTAACGGGTTCATAGGTCTGGTGGCAGCTTTTCACGTCGTTGCGGTTCCCTTGATTCTTTTTCACCTGCCATTTGGTTACGCATACGTTTTCTTTCTGATGATTGTTATCGCGGTGCTGGTTCTCTCTTTCAAAATTTATGGCTGGAAAGTTGCCGACTTAGCCTGGCTGAAAAACGCGCATGTTTTCAGAGATCTGTTCTTCGATGCAACGCTGGTTGTTGCCATTCTCCTGATTCTACTGCAGGCAGGTGTCAGTGCCTATTTAAGCTGTCCCAATGCTGACGATTCTTTCTATGTGAGTTTGATAAACACGACACTGAACTCAAAGGCTATGTTCATTTGCGATCCGAGTACCGGAAATCCTGATTTCCCGGTGATGGCACAGTATGTCGGTCAGACCTGGGAAGTTCTGCAGGCCGTCTGGGCGAAGATGTTCATGATCCCTCCTGCTGCGCTTGCACATACGGTTTTGCCATTCTTTCTTATCCTGATTTCATATTGTTCCTATGCAAGTCTAGGCCGGCTTCTTGTGCCCAATCGATATCTTCCGACATTTCTTATTTTGCTCTCACTATTCCATCTTATGGGGGGGTATTCAGTGTATTCTCAGGGGTCATTTCTTCTTTTGAGGATCTGGCAGGGGAAAGCTGTTGTATTGCACATTCTGATGCCTTTCTTCTGGGCAAGTATTCTCCGCTTCGTCAAGGATAACTATGCCAACCGTCATATCGTGAGCATGCTGGTCGTGGTGGTTGCGGGCATTTCGTTGAATCCAGTGGCAGTATACCTTCTGCCGATGATTCTTGGAGGGATGATTGTGTCAGACTTGGTGACGAGGAGGACTGAAGCTGCAAAGGGCTGGAAAGTACTGGTCGTGCTTGTTCCTCTGGCTCTGGCCGGTCTGCTCATTAGAGTCAACGCCTCAGATACTTTTGCTTTTACTAACCCGGTGACGTATTCGGACTTTAAGTCCCTGCAGATCCTGAAGAACTTTGTGGGGCAGGGAAGCGTGATCTTCATGCTGTATATTGCCGGGGCTGTGTATCTGTGGTTCACCGGGCAGGCCGCATATCGCAGACTCTTTCTTGTTGCGCCGCTGGTACTGGTGTTGACAGTGTGGAATCCATTATTTGCACCCGCTGTGGCCCGGTACGTAACAAGTTATCCGACCTATTGGCGCGTCTTCTGGCTTCTCCCGCTGGGTGTCTGTCTGGCAACGTGTGTGGTTGCTGCAGGAGTCAGTAGAGGTCGGATCAGTGCCGTTGTGTTCGGCTCGCTGTATGTGTTGGCACTGGTGTTCGGAGGAAGAGTTGTATATGAACCGGGTCGCTGTCTCCGGCCAGAGAATGCACTCAAGATTCCATGGGACGTGGCAAAGGTGACCGAGTTTATCGCATCGCGTGACCTGGAGCCGGGATTTGTACTTGCACCGGCAGAGTGTTCGACAACCATGAGGCAGATGTCATCCAAAGTAAAGTTGTTCTGGTCCAGGACTCTATATGGCGAATACTTCCTCCTGTCGCGTGGCAAGGATTCCGAGTTTCAACAGCGCACAGACCTCTTCGCCTTCTGTTCCTCTGGTACCAATATGCCGGCAGGTGTCGTTCGATCTCAACTGAAACATTTTGGGATAGACTGGGTAATTATGTCGTGCGACACTTATGCGAAGTGTTTGCCCATCATGAAGGATTTGAACGTTGAGCTGGCATACAGTAATGCCACGTATGCAGCGCTCAGTGTTTTGAAAGAGTGATCTGCTCGGAGAGATGTTCAGGCGCTGTTGCCTTCCGCGATGTCAGGCAGATGCGCCTTGCTGGCAGAGGCGGCATGGTGCTGACTCGTAATTTGTGAGGTAAAGGACGGGTGGTGACGTAGATATGAGACTGTGCGTGGTAATACCGGCTTACCGGTCTGAGGACACAATCGAAAAGGTAGTTCGTGGTCTGCCCGGTATGGTAGAGCATATTGTTGTTGTTGACGACGGCAGCCCTGACCGGATGAGGCAAATACTTCAAGGCTTGAAGTCTGCGGACGACCGCGTTCATATCATAAGTCACGAGACTAATACTGGCGTTGGCGGCGCCGTGCTTGACGGGTACCGGTTGGCGTATGATCTAGGTGCGGAAATAGTTATCAAGATCGACAGTGATGACCAGATGGATCCGGCATACATTGCAGCCCTGATAAAGCCCATTGTTGAGGGTGCAGCCGATTTTACGAAGGGCAATCGTTTTCTTCATGTGAGAGAGCTTTCAACCATGCCGGCACTGAGGAGAGTAGGGAACATCGGCCTGTCGTTCCTGACGAAAGCTGCATCCGGCTACTGGGGAGTCTTTGATCCAACCAATGGTTATACGGCAATTCACCGGTCCGTGATACCAATGTTGTTGAATGGATTGATTCACAAGAGGTACTTCTTTGAGACGAGTCAGTTGCTTGAACTTGGCCTTGCCCGTGCCGTCGTTAAAGATGTTTTCATTCCGGCAAAGTATGGCGGCGAGCGGAGTTCACTGTCTGAATTGGATGCGCTATTCCGGTTTCCGGTGTTGCTGGTGAGAGGCTTTTGGCGACGGATGTGGATGCAGTACTTTGTCAGGGATTTCACTTCTGTTTCACTGATGCTTGTGGTCGGTTCTGTCCTGTCTTTCTTTGGGCTGATTTTCGGGATGTTCCACTGGTGGGAATCCTATGCAACTGGCATTCCTGCCACTACCGGTACCGTAATGGTCGCAACCTTGCCTCTTATTCTGGGTGCCCAGTTACTTCTTCAGGCTGCGGTACTGGATATCCAGAATGCGCCTACTGAACCGATCAGCGAGAGGGCGGATTAATGGCCCCGGACCCGACTTCACGAAGTGGCGGGATTGCGTTTGCTGATCTGCAACGTCAGACTATCGGGCGTTATCGTGCCCTTCTTTCGTCCTCCTCGGGCAGCACATTTGACGCACAAGCATTGCCAGCCTACACTAATCCGAATCCCCTGATGAGGTGGTTGTTCTGGGAGCGCGTTCGTGTTGTTATTAACGAACTTGACCAGTATGCGAACATGGACACAGTGTTGGACTTCGGCTGTGGGATGGGAACAATGCTGCCCTATCTTGACTGTCGGGCTCAAAAAGTAATTGCACTGGATCAGGATATACGTGCACTGGAGGAGGTCATCAATAGAGAGCGTTGGAAGCGGGTGCACCCCACAACTGATTTCGGAGGCGTTCAACGGCAGTATGCCGGCGAGGTCGACCTGATTCTGGCGATGGATGTTCTTGAACATGTTGACGACCTGGACAATGTATTACAGGGCTTTGCCAGACTTCTTAAGCCGGGTGGGCACTTGATCGTGACCGGTCCCACTGAAAACATTTGGTATAAAATGGGACGTTTTCTAGCTCAATACTCGGGAGATTATCACAAAACCAACATACACGTGATTCGCCGGGCCATGGAATACCACTTCCGGGTTGATCTTGTGAAGACGCTGGTGCCAGTTGTCCCGCTGTTTCTCGTCCTGAGAGGCGGCAGGAAGCAGGTTGGTTGAATACATGAGCAGACAGTGTTTTCAATATGTAAGACATCTTGCCGTAGTATCCATCGTTATGCTGCTGCTTGGTTCGCTCGTGGGCGTGGTCTGGCTGTCGCAGAATATTACGTCTATTCCTCAGTACGGTGACACAAGCGAATATTTAGAGCTTTCAAAAACGCTGAAGTGTGATCAGTACAGAGGTATTCTTTATCCACTCCTGCTGAACGGCTCTGCAGCTCTTTCTGTGGCCCTGGGTCTGCCTCTGCAGGTGATTGTCTATGTTGTGCAGGTGCTGGTTGCGTTGTTCGCTGCATACTCGCTTGCGGCTGTGTTCCTTCAACGTCATTCGTCAGCGAGAATACTGTCTGTCTTCGCCAGTGTTTCAATTGTCTTCAATCCGCTCATTATTCACTATTCTCTGACGATTCTGACCGATTCTCTGGCAACATCATTTACTCTGATATTCATTGTGTATCTGACTAAGGGCTGTTCTTTAGATGTTACGTCTGCAAAGAGATCTCTTTATCTCATTTGTGCGTCATTCGCATTTGTGTGCATGACTGCATTGAGAGTCGAAAAGCTATATCTCGCAAGCCTGCTCTTTCTTGTATGTCTAATCGGCGCAATTGTCAGCAGACGATGCCAACCTCTTTTCCGAAGAGCTGCAGTGTTCAGCCTCATGATTGTTGTTTTCGCGATCGCGCTTGGATCCTCGCTTTACATCAGGAAAGCGACAACCGTCTATAACGTGAACCGGCCGCCGCTTGATCTAAGCAGTATGGCTTTTGGCAGGGCGGTGTGGCCAAGAATGAGTTCTGTGTATAGTTTCCTTCCCGATTCGCTCAAGCAGCGAATCACTGCCGGGGATGCTAAGCAGTTTGATTCTCACCCGAATAATGTCATGCCATTTCTGGTCATGATGCTTGGTGAAAGCGACGGTCGTGGGCAGATTGATCGTATTACTCTGTGTGCTTTAGAACATTATCCAGTTCAAGTTGTGGGGAGAACAATTTTTGATCTGTTGAAATACAGTATTCCGAATGTTGCGTTCCCAATGGAGGCAGTGCATGTTTTTCCTGAATCTGTCGGAACATCATGGACAATATCCAGGCTGGAGATGTTTACTCCTGGGTTGAGCAGGATTCTGCTGGTAACAGGCTTCATTCAGTTTGTTGTACTGCTGGTCTTCGTAGTCACGACGCATCTGGCCGCCTCAGGAGTGGTGGGCGGGGCATCGTCGGGCGCTGTCATTTGGCCGGCAAATTACGAACTTACAGTTATATATTGGATTCTCGGCACAACTGTGTTGCTGAACTCAGCAATGTTCACACTGTGCGTTGTGGGGGATGCCCACATAAGGTATGCACTCCCAGTATACACTATTATACAGTCACTTGTGGTAACCTCTGCCATTGTTAGAAGTGTTGACCGTGTTGAAGAGTGTCGGCGTTTCGTGGACAGGATACAGATGCGTTTGTGGCGACGCTAGCATGGGTTCCGCGGTTACCACACTTCTGAGACAGTCCACGATGTTGTGATGTCAGCGGGGCTTCCATCCGACTAAGAGATGATTGAGCCCCCATTGGGTAGAGAAGTATTTCTTGGCAATTCGCAGAAAACCTGCGCGCGTGAGCCGCTCCCGGATTTCCGAGTCGAGCAGATAGTACTCTTCTTCGGAGTCCATTCCTCTCTCTGAATCCATGTCCAGATCAGAATGCAGGAATCTGTCGTAGAGCCAGATCAGCTTGTGCACTAGAATCTCGGCCAGGGGATTTCCCATGGTCACTACAATGTTGCCGTTCGGCTTCAGTACCCTGTAGGCCTCTTTCAGCTCAATATCGCGCTTTGCCCTGGGGACGTGGTTGAGATTTGCAATAAATGTGACCGTGCTGAAGGTCTCATCTTGAAACGGGAAGTGCGTGATATCCTTGACGATGTGCTTTTCAGTGAGCCCCTCGTAAGGGAAGACGTCAATCCCTTTTCCGTTGCCTTCGAGAAAGTCCTGTACAAACCGGTTGTGTCTTCCGCAGCCGACATCCAGGCAGTATCCGGTAACTTCCCTCGCGACGTAGAAGTATCTTTCGGAAGACAGGGAGGATAGTCCAGCCTTGTCCTCGTAAAAGAGAATAAGTGCCCTGGCTGGAAATGTTATAAAGTCCTTAGTCTTCTGCCGGAGCGTGCGTGTTTGCATTAGTAAATTTCCTTCAGCCCGCTATTTCTGTGCGCAGGTCTTTCGCTGCATTGACTCTATTGACTTTGCCGAACCTGCTAACTAGCATGCGCTCCAGTTGTGAGCCTATATATAACCATTCGAGGTATGGCCTGAAAGAGTAATCTTTTGTACAGGAATAGCAATTTATGCTGTTTATAGTAGTTCCTGCATATAATGAAGCAAAGACTATTGGTTCTGTGCTGAATGGGTTGATTGCAATTCAGGATGAAGTCGCGCAGATAGACCATAAATTAACACCGATCAGCATTGTTGTGGTTGATGATGGGTCTGATGACGATACTTTCAGCGAGGCAAAATCGTGCGGGGTCATTGTTTTGAGACACGCAGTCAATAGAGGCCAGGGTGCAGCCCTTCAGACCGGCAACGAATATGCTTTGACTCATGGCGCAGACCTTGTGGTTCATTTTGACGCAGACGGGCAGTTTGACCCGGCAGATGTTGTGACGGCGCTTGGACAAATGAGGAAGGATGGACTTGACGTCGTTTTAGGTTCTAGATTCTTGGATCGGCGCTCAAGTATTCCAATGACAAAGCGTATGATTATCCTGCCGGTTAGTCGAATGGTCAACTTCCTGTTCTCCGGTCTTTGGCTCACAGATGTCCATAATGGTTTTAGGATTATGACCCGGAATGCATTGCTGAAGATCAGAATTACCCAGGATGGAATGGCGCATAATTCCGAAATAGTCTGCCAGATTAACGACAAGAAGCTGAAATTGGCGGAGGTCCCCGTAAAGGTGGTTTACAATGAATATGGACAGGGGATAAGGGGCGGGATGAGAATATTGGGTGACCTGATCTTTCGCATGTTTTGTGAGAAGGGATGATGATTATGCATCTGAGCATTATTCAAGTTCTGCTGCTGATATTCTTTATTGGAGCGATCCTGAAAGTTGCTGGCTGGTACCTTGTCAAAGAGATCGGCACTGGGATGATGATGTTCTGGACAATCTTCTGGCTGGCAGCCGGTATGATAACTGCTTTTCCCGGCGTAACATCCTATTTCGCAGGTCTTGTCGGCATAGGAAGGGGAGCAGACCTTATTATCTATGTTTCACTTGTGGTGCTATTCTTTGCCGTATTCAGGCTGCTGGTGAAGGTGGAACGTCTCAGCAGGGAAATTACTTTGCTGACGAGACGAGAAGCTTTGAAAGAGGGGGATGGCCAGAAGAAGTAGATTGCTTCATTGCCTGCTCGAGGAGAATCAACTCTTCCCTGGCAGTACGATCCCATGTGAATTGCGTGACCCAGACACGAGCAGTTGCTGCCATTGATTCCATCTCCTTCGGGTGATCCTGCGCCCGGGCGATGGCGTTGGCCAGACCCTCGGGATCTTGTGAATCGTACAGGGACACAATGCCAGACGGCAGGAACCCCTCCAGATAGGGCATGCGTGCTACAATACACGGAACACATGCGGCCATGGCCTCGAGAAGTATGACAGGAAATCCCTCGGAGCGGGAAGTCAGTACAAAGAGGTCGAAAGTGCATAACTGTCCGGTCAATTGACGATAAGGCAGAGCGGGGTGGATGTGGACGCAGTCAGTGATATTGGCTGACGCCGCTTGGCGCCGTAAGTCATTTTCCAGAGGGCCACCGCCGTACATGTCGACGGTTAAAGCTCTACCATTCTGCCGGAGAAGGCGGCACGCCTCCAGGAGATCTCTTTGTTGCTTATGCTGAGTGTACCTGCTTATGTTAACCAATCGGGTAATGATACCCCTCGGGAGTCGAACAACGAACGAGTCCACATCTACAGCATTGGGAACATATTGAACCCGAATGCCTGATGCGCCGCGCTGCCGGATATATGAAGCCAACCACGGGGCATCGGTCACAATGCAATGATAACCTAGCCACCCGCGCAACAGAAGGAACTCCGAGACAGCTCCAGCCAAAGCATATGGTGCCGGATAGAACTTGTGCCATTCACGATAGCTGCCGAATAGAATATGGACCGTGAGATTGCGAGTTCGTTTCAGCCAGAGGCCCAACCAGCTCAATCCAGGGAAGGGAGACATGTCGTCACGAATAATATCAACACGCCATTTGCGCAGATAGTACAGGACGTACGGCCATGCCAGAAAGTAGAACAAGGCTTGTGGCAGATAATGTGGAGGCGGGAAATAGCGAAGAAGAAATGCCGGCAGGACAGGCACTGTGCGAATAGTGACGCCATCTGCGATAGAGATTGGAGGATCGCATGGCTGCGTGCGACCGCAAATGATTCCGACGTGGTGCCCCGCACCGGCAAGCCTGATGGCGACTTCGCGGATGCGAGTTTCTGCGCCACCCGGATAGTGAAAAGATGCTTTATTTACAAATAGTATAGATGCCATAGCTTGCGGTGCTTACCTCAATTTGTGATACTCATAGAGCGGTCAAACATTTGCTTAGAACAGCTGCGATGTGTTATGTCTGTCATCTCAAGATCGTGTAGCTGATGTATGTAAATACCTTTGTCATTGCGAGACTCTCAAGTGTGACGCATGGTTGGATCTGTGTCACGACATCTGTCAACGTTGGACTGATCCTCGCCTGCTGATGTGGAGCGAGATTTTTGTGCAACGGTGACCAGGCAATCCCCAAGGTTAGTCCAGTTAAGAAAGACATCAGCCACCTGCATGCCTCCCAGGAACAGACTTGAGCCTGTAAGCCTGGTATACCACTGTTTGTAGGTGTTGATCTCCTTTTGGGAGGAAGAATCGCAGCGAGCTAACTTTCTGGTCCATTCGCGGATATAGATATGGATGCTGCGCATTTTCAAGACAGAGAAGCCGGCATCTTCAATCAGACGGCTCATGGTTGCCCGGGCATAGTAGATAAGATGCTCAGGCGGCATGACTTGTTGGGATTTGCCTTGCAAAAAACGAAGAGCTGCTCCGTCCAGATTAGGTGTACTCAGGATAAGGAGGCCGCCGGGACGGAGTATTCGCCACATCTCCGTAATCGCTTGCCGTGGCCTTGGTAAGTGCTCAATGACATCCCATGAGGCAATAGCAGCAAAGTGTTCAGAAGGCAGGCCAGTGTCATGAAGATCAACTTCATGGATCTGAGAGTGAGTCAAGGCGCGTGCCATCCGGGCAATTTCCGACACCGGCTCGATGCCTGCCAATTCCTGCCACCCCTGCTTCTTTGCAAAGTTGAGAAATTGCCCCGCGCCACAGCCTATGTCGAGAAGCGGTCCGTTGGATCCAGTGTTTCTAATCAAGCGT
>JBAXMA010000032.1:0-16212 GCA_037134535.1 bacterium | reverse complement strand
ACGATCATGGAAATACCTTAGCTTGATAGCTATGCGGTTCGCCCTACCAAAGAGTATGTTCTTTGCATAGAAGGGCAGCCTGTCCGCCTCAGGAGGAAAGCCTCCGGCTGAGCCGCACCTAATCGCAGATGCGCCCCTGCGTACTGTGATGTCAACAATCTCCTTGATTTGAGTCGATTGCGAGCCTATATGTCTGGAGCCCTTGCGGAGAAGTTGTTAAGGACCGGGAGTATACACGTGAGAATCCTTTTTGCCTATTCACTGGATGACGCACAGTCGCTGTGGGCGCCATTGGCCTCTTATGAGGACATCCAGATGGGAGTGTCCTACATATCAGCGATGTTGAAGGTGCAGAAGCACGAAACGAATGTCATGGTCTTGAGTCCCTCTATGGAGAAGGGCGCTTACCGGGTCGTTGACAAAGCTATGAGTGATTTTGATCCCGAGGTCATTGCTTTCACAGCGGTCTTTTCCCAGTTCGCTTTCATGTCACGGATTGCGAAGTACATCAGGAGTCGATGGCCAGGGAAGTTTCTCATCATCGGCGGACCGCATGCCACGCTGAACGCTGAAGAGGTTATCAACTGCGGATTCGACGCCGTGTGCGTGGGTGAGGGCGAGCTGCCAACCACGGAGCTTGTCAATCAACTGGCTCAGGGGAAGAAACCGCGCGGCATTGCTAATATGTGGATCAGGCTTGAAGATGGTACGATTGAGAAGAATCCGACGCGATCCTTCTTGCAGGACCTGGACACGCTTCCGTTCCCGGATCGCGATATGTGGACACCATGGATTCGTGAGAAGGCGGGTGCCAGGGTGTCTGTGTTTCTCGGGCGGGGTTGTCCCTTTCAGTGCACATACTGTTCAAACCATGCGCTGGCGAAGCTTGCAGATGGCAAGTATGTCAGGTTCCGTTCCCCGGCAAATATCATCTCCGAGCTGCGGTCTATTCACGAAAAGTATCCGGACAAAGACTACATCTACCTGGAAGTGGAGACCATTGCGCTCGACAAGAAGTGGCTCATGGCCCTCTGTACCAGCCTGCGGGAGTTCAATGCATCGCTGACAACACCGATTGCCTTCAGTTGCAATTACAGGATTGCACCGCAGTCGATGGATGAGGAGATATTTGTGGCGCTCGAGAAAGCCAATGTTATCTCCATCAACATTGGTCTCGAAGCCGGCAGTCCGCGCGTCAGAAAGGAAGTCCTCAGCAGGAATTACACAAATGAGGACTTCTACAAGGTCGTTGAGATGGCCCGTAGTCACGGCATGAAGATCAATGTGTTCAACCTGATCGGGATTCCCGGCGAGACTCTGGAAGAGCATCTTGAGACTGTTGAGGTCAACCGGCGGATTCAGCCCGACTGGATCTTCAAGTCCATATTCTTTCCATATCCAGGCACCAGGCTTGCGGAGGTGTGTAAAGCCAAAGGGCTGGTGACCGGGGTGCTGGATGGCGGCCTGGAGAGACGGAAAGCCATTCTGGATCTGCCCGGTTTCAGCAGGCGTCAGATTCAGCAGGCCTACACGTGGTTTGAATATCGCATTTACAAGGGACACAGGCCCCCGCACAAGCTCCTCATCAAGACATTGCGCAACAAGGTTAAGTCTTCGGCGTTTGCCAATAGCCTATACCTCAAGGTCGCCCAGTTGCCGTTCTTCGACAAACTGCGCGCCAGAGGTGAACAGAGCATTAACGCATTCACAAAGAAGGCGTGAAGCAATTAAAGCCACATTGCTGTTCAGGTACGCTAACATGTGGCGCTGTTATTACCTTTATTGTGCCGTTTACTCTTGTGCCGGTGGAATGTGTTCTGTATATGTCCAGTTAATCGGATCAGAATTTTTCAGGTGCTGAAGTGGTGGCGTAAGAAGGAGATGTTTAGATGCGAAAACTAATGTTGTTTGCAGGCATGGTGGCGGCGGTGGCAGTTCTGGCTTTGTCAGGATGCGACGACAGTGGCAGTCTGTCGCCGAAAATACCCAGCGGTATCGTTGGGGGTGCTGAGGAATTTCTGGCAACACAGAACGGAATGAGGACGGCAATTGTTACTGATTCTAAAGGGCAACCGCATATCGCAATTGACGAGGGCGAGGCTGTGCGCGGTACCACTCTCGGGTTCTATGACAAAGTCGGGGGTGCGTGGGCTCAATCCAGTTACAATGTTGCTGCCAGGTACAACGGTGGCGTTGTCTGGGTGTGGGCTCCGCACATGGAGATCGATTCAAAGGACCGGATGTGGGTTTCGGCTCTTGCAATCGGTGCCGGTGGTGGGGATTGCGGTCAGGCGTACTTCATATGCGATACTGTATCTACTGCCCCCGCGTTGTCATTTTTGGGAATGAAGACAGTAGCTCCCAAGTTTCCGTGGGAATGGGATTCCGGCTTGCTCTCACTGGATCCAGCCCTTCCCGACGAGGCGATTGGTGTAAGCCATAATTCATTCTGGAAACGCTTCGCCTATGATGCGAGCAATCCAAATCCGTTAGCGAGACTGCAAGCGACAGATCCCGCGCCGGGTCAGATTCCAAAGGTGACGGGGGGCGAGAAGACGGGCTTCTATATCTCGAAGGCGGGTAGTGTTGCACATGCAACCAGCGGCCTGCATGGTGTGTGGCATGTGGCCGGGCACGGACACCGATCATTCGCCTCGGCGTATCAAAATTCGGTTCGGATGGAAGCGGGGAAGGATCCTATAAAGTTCGCCGCATATTACCGTTATGCGGGTCTCGGCGAAGACTATGTCTGGCCGGGCGTCTGCGGTGACAACCTGAATCCGCTTGTCGCATATATTTCAAGCGATTACCGTAACTGGGCCCACGGCGGCGGCTCTTCGGGCGGTGTGTGTGTGAATATCTATAATCCCGATATCAATCCGGACGAAATGCTCTTCCCATCAGAGAACAATCTTACGATTGATGTCGACGGTACCAGCGGCTGTCAGCGTTTCGCGCCATCTATGGCGGCTGCCAAATACGGCGGCGTATTCATTACCTGGATGCACGGCAATAGAGTGAGGGTGAGGTATGTCGGGTCAGATGGCGTGCTGGGTGTTGAACTTGATGTTGCTGATGGCCAGAATCCCTCCGTTGCGGTGGACGGCGACGGCAATGTTCACCTCGCCTACAGAAATGGCGGAACAATACGTTATAGTAAGTTGACGGTTAATTACTGATTTTCGGACAGGGTCTTGTCCCTGAGGAAGACTTGTCTGAAGTGTTGATTGAGGGAGAAACTATGAAGCAGGTCATGTTGAGGGTGGCTGTTGCTGGCTTGTTCATGCTGGCACTGGTCTTAGTTCCGGCTGGTTGTGGTGGCAAGGAAGAGGACGTTTGGGCGGGCGGTCAGCCACAGGTTCCGGACGGGCAGACTGACTCTGCACCACAACCAACACCAACACCAACACCGACGCCGACGCCAAAGCCGTCACCAGATCAGGGGCCTCTCGGTGCGAAGACGCCTATCGCAATTGCCGCAGGCGCTCCAGAGACTCCCGCGGGGGCTGCGGATGGTATGAGAACAGCCATTGTTGCCGATGCACTCGGTCAGCCGCATATCTCGATGGACAAGGGAGACTCAGGAACGGTTCTTCTGTTCTACGACAAGGTCGGAGGCGCCTGGAGTGCGTCACAGTTTAATGTGGCTGCACAATACAACAGAAGTGTCGTATGGACTTGGGCGCCCCACATGGAGATAGATTCAAAAGATCGTCTCTGGATTTCAGCGCTGTCAATCGGTTCAGGTGCGCCGGATAGCGGGCAGGATATATTCATACGCGAGGGCATTTCAGTCAATGGCCTGTCGCCCTTGAACCGTCACTGGCAGAACGCCATTGCGCCCGATTTTCCATGGGAATGGGATTCCGGTTTGGTCTCGCTTGACCCCGCTTATCCTGACCAGGGCATCGGAATAAGTCACAATTCCTACTGGAAGCGTTTTTCCTATGATCAGAATGCTGGCAGTTTGGGCGAACTGGAGGCAGGCCAGATACCAGGGGTTACGGGGGGCGAGAAGACGGGTTTTTATATCTCAAAGGCGGGGAGTGTTGAACATGCGAGCAGCGGTTCGCACGGTGTTTGGCATGCGGCTGGGCATGGACACAATGGGTGGGACTCGCACTACCAGAACTCGATCCGCATGGAGTTGAAGCAGGAGCCTGTGCGATTCGCGAGCTATAATAGCTTTCCGGGCATGGGAGAAGACTATAACTGGCCCGGAGTCTGCGGCGACAATCTGAATGCGCAGGTGGCTTACATCGCAACCGACTACAGGAATTGGGCCTCGGGCGGGACAAAGGGTATACGCATGAATATCTATAATCCGGCCATAAATCCGAATGAAATGCTCTTCTCCGCTGAGCAGAATCTTGTGATTGATGGGTCGGGTGACAACAAGGCCCGACGTTTTTCGCCGTCAATGGCAGCTGCGAAGTATGGCGGAGTTTTCATTACCTGGATGCGTGCTGACGGGATGGTTATGGTCAAGTATGTCGGGTCGGATGGCAATATGCTTGGTCCTGAAGCCGCAGTTAGCGGCGGACAATGTCCTTCAATAGCCGCAGGCCCTGACGGCAACTTGCATCTCGCATACAGGAACGGCGGCAAAATACAGTATCGCCTGCTGACGGTAAGTTACTGAACTCAGGAGTCAGGGCATGAGTTCTGTACAACCGGACAAGGTTTCTGCCGCAGTCTGGCAGTGGCGTGATAGAGAGCGGCTCCGTGCCGGCGAAATCATCAGCCATCGTCGCCGCCGGGTGCTCATTCAGTCGTCTGTGGCACTGACGCTCGGGGCCACAATGCTTCTGCTGGGTTACTTCAGCACATCAGTCTACGTGCACTTGTTTAAGCGGGTTGGAACAATTGCTTCATGTGTTGGTGTGACGCTGTTCGTGATCGGCAATCTGATTCCCGGCCTTTACGATGGCATGGACCGGTTTGTGGCGTGGTCCGCGCAGGCCGTGGGAAGAGTTCTCAACTGGATACTGCTGACTCCGTTCTTCTACCTCTGCTTCCTGCCGGCCAGGCTGATTCTGCTGGCAAAGGGCAGGGATCCCATGACCAGGAAATGCCCTTCAGACGAAACAACATTCTGGATACCGCGGCCTCCTCGTCGCGATGAACATTTTACGAAGCAATATTAATGAACATACTCGGTATCAGTGCCTATTATCACGACTCCGCTGCTGCGCTGGTCAATGACAGCGGCATAGTTGCAGCTGCTCAGGAGGAGCGTTTTACCCGGAAGAAACATGATTCCGGTTTTCCGACAAACGCTATCCGCTACTGTCTGGCAGAGGGTGGAGTGACAGAGGCAAAGCTCGATGCGGTGGTATTTTATGACAAGCCGATAGCCAAGTTCGCGCGACTTCTCGAGACGTACTTCAGCGTGGCGCCGCGTGGGTTGCGTCAGTTTGTTTCCCTGCTGCCGGTCTGGGTCAAGCAACGCCTCTGGATACCCATGGAGATCGAGGAGTCGCTTGAGTCTTGTGGCATAAAGAATATTGATAAGATGTTCTTTGCCGAGCACCACGAGTCCCACGCCGCCAGCGCGTTCTATCCTTCCCCCTTTGAAAGTGCCGCTATCCTGACGATGGATGGGGTTGGTGAATGGGCGACGAGCGCGATAGGCCGGGGCCAGGGAAACAAACTTGAGATTCTTCAAGACCTGAAATATCCCCATTCGCTCGGGCTGCTCTACTCGGCTTTTACCTATTTCGCCGGATTTCGGGTCAATTCCGGTGAGTATAAGCTGATGGGTCTCGCGCCCTATGGTCAGCCGAAATACACAGATCTGATCTACAAGAATCTGCTCGATCTCCGGGAAGATGGTTCGTTCAGGCTCAATATGGACTACTTCGGGTATCTGGATGGTGTAACAATGACCAATGACAGGTTTGCGGACCTGTTTGGTGGACCGGCCCGCCGTGCGGAATCTGAGATTTCTCAGAGAGAAATGGATATGGCTCGCTCCATACAGGAGGTTACTGAAGAGATTGTAATCCGGATGGCCAGGCATGCCCGTAAGTTGACTGGTGAAAAGAACCTCTGTCTTGCCGGCGGCGTTGCCTTGAACTGTGTTGCCAATGGTCGTCTTCTGCGAGAGGGGATCTTTGATCACATCTGGATGCAGCCTGCAGCCGGTGATGCAGGAGGCGCTCTGGGCGCTGCCCTTATTGTCGCCCACGCTGTGAAGAATTTGCCGAGGCCTGCAGATAACCAGCATGACCGGATGAAGGGTTCTTATCTGGGCCCTGACTTTCCCGATGACGAGACAGAGATGTATCTCAAGGCCAATGGTTATACGGCAGAGAAGCTGTCGCCGGCCGAATGGGCGCCGACTCTTGCAAAATTGATCGATGAGCAGAAAGTGGTTGGTCTGGTGCAGGGCCGGATGGAGTTCGGTCCCCGTGCTCTTGGCGGGCGTTCAATCATAGGCGATGCCCGCTCTCCGAAGATGCAGTCGGTTATGAATCTCAAGATCAAGTATCGGGAGTCGTTCAGACCTTTTGCGCCGGCTTGCCTGGAGGAGCGGGTGGGCGACTACTTTGATCTTAAGGAGCCGTCGCCTTATATGCTGCTGGTAGCGCCTGTACGCGAGGACCGGCGGAAGAAGCCCGAAGGTTGGGAAACGATGGCGATCAGGGATCGTGTGAACCAGGAACGATCGGATGTGCCTGCAATCACGCACGTTGACTACTCGGCCCGTGTTCAGACTGTATCGCGTGATACGAACCCGAGATTTTATGACCTGATCAAAGAGTTTGAGAAACGAACCGGTTATGGTATAGTCATAAATACGTCCTTCAATGTGCGTGGGGAACCTATCGTGTGCACGCCGGAGGATGCTTATCGGTGCTTTATGCGCACCGAGATGGATTGTCTAGTGCTTGGCTCTTTCCTGCTGAGGAAGGAAAACCAGCCCGAATGGAAAGAGAAAGCCAACTGGCGGCAGGACTACGTGCTTGACTGAGTGAAGGAGATTGAGGCAATGCGGACAATCAAATACCTGGGCCGTCTATTCCGCGATCTTATGGGTTTTGCCTGGCAAAACAAGGCATGGTGGATTGTTCCTATTGTGATCGTCCTGCTTATTCTGGCGGTTGTCGTTGCAGCAACCACCGGAGCTCTGCCGTTTATCTACACACTTTAGCTTCTCGGCACTGGTCGTCTTTCCGGCTGCCTGAGTAGTCGCGTGAGGATTTTCTATCGTGTCAAACCTATCCGGTCTTCTCAATGGCAACGTGCTTGTTCTTGCGCCGCATATGGACGACGAAATTCTGGGGTGCGGCGGAACCATGGCACTGCATTCGGACAGGCGTCGTGTGTTCGTTGCTTACGCCACAGACGGCCGGCGGCTGCCCGGCATGAAAGATGCCGGCCCGGGCAAAGTGAACGGACGGGATCTGGCCGAAATACGCGCAGATGAATCCAGAGCTGCGCTCGGGGTTCTTGGCATACCACCTGAGAATGCAAGATTCCTCGGGTTTCCGGCGGGGGACCTGCGGGTCCGGCGATATGATCTGGTCATGGCGATCGAACGACTTGTAGAAGAGATCCGACCGACGCACGTCTTCGTGCCGTTTCGTTATGATCAGCATCCCGACCACCTTATCTTGAACAATGTTAGTCGCGAAGCACTTGCACACAGCGTACATTCTGCAACCCTGCTGGAGTATTTTGTATATTTCAAGCTCAGGATGCTGGCTGGCGGAGACATAAGGAAACTGATTCGGCCGGAATACCTGCAAACCGTCGATATATCTCCTGCCTCGGAGCTCAAGAGAAAAGCGTTGAACTGCTTTGAGAGTCAGGTGAAGATCTTCTTTCCCGGTCAGAAGAATCCCGTGTTTTCGACCGGGCTCCTGGACGAGTTCTCGCGTGGACCGGAACTGTTCATGCAGTGGCCGGGATCGGTATCGAGCCGGGAAGTGTTCACGATGTCGCCCGATTGGGTCCGTTTTGTTCATGCGGTCGAGCCGCCGTTGAAACGGAACAAGGATAAGCTGCTGATGGCACTTGGGATCAAGTGAGGGCAAAAGCTCTGAAGCCCTGACGACCCTGGAGGCGTGAATCAATGAGTCAGAAGACAAAATGGCGCAAGAAACTTGCACTCTCGGCAGTATCCATGGCCATAATGCTTGTTGTGGGCGAGGTTGCGGTACGGTTAGCAAATATCCCCGACAGGCTTCTGGAGAAACTTCCTGCCGCTGAACCAACGCTGCCATGGATTCAATACCATGACACTGTGGGCTGGGTTAACAAGCCTGGCATTTGCAGGCACACCAGGAAAGGTGAATTCGACGTCGGAGTTGAGGTCAATGCCAATGGGTTTCGTGGACCGGAGTGTGCGATCGAAAAGAAGCCCGGCGTTTTCAGGGTTTTGATAGTGGGTGATTCGTTTACGTTCGGGCACGGAGCCGAAGGAAAAGACGTTTACGCCGCGCAATTACAGGACCTTGCTCCCAATGTCGAAGTCTTGAATGCCGGCATTGTTGGTACAGGTCACGATCAACAGCTGGTCTGGTTGCAGAAAGAGGGCCTCAAGTTCAAGCCAGACCTTCTGGTGTGGGGATTCAGTTCTGCGGATATTCCGCGCAATGTCGTGTATTTTCGACGCGTGGCCGACTTGCATACTGGTCTGAATTTTGGCAAGCCGCGATACGTGCTTGAGGGCAGGAAGCTTGTGCTCAAGAATGTTCCGACGCCCGCTCCGGGGGACGTTGACAGCACGATCGAGAAGTATCTGACCGAGGAAAGAGCCAGGCGTGGCTCAGTTGAGATGTTTCTCAGGCACTCCCGACTTTTTGCCGCAGTCGTAGATGCGATCGCTGAACTGCGTGGCAGAAAAGAGCAGCTGGATCTCGCCGCCGCACTCGCGCATGAGTTTGTCAGGACTGCCAGCGATGCCGGGTCAGAGCTCGTAATAGTACACCTGCCGGTCCAGAAGTGGCTGCTCAGCAAGGGCCCGATAAATGCAGCCAAGAAAAGAGCGACCGAGAGTCTCCTGGCGCAGCTTGTAAAGGATACAGGCGTTCCGCTCCTGGATCTTTGGCCGGCGTTCCAGGCCCGCACGCCGGATGATATAAAGAAGCTGTTTATCAAGGATGGGCACTACAGCAGGGAAGGACACCGGTTGGTTGCGGAGGGGATTCTCGACTATCTCCGGCAGAAGGGTTTTGTGAAGGGGATGAATGCGCCAATCGCGAGACCATAACAATAGGTAGGAGCGGTCGGGGCATGGGTGTTATATATCCAATAGCCAACAAGGAATTTCCAAGTAAAGATTTTGGCATCGATTCTCGCTAAGGGAGGGCGCGGTGCCACCCGCGCCGATGGTGCATTAGTCGGGTAACGGACGGGTTGATCTGTGCATATGAACATAAAGCGAAAACTTCTTCTGTCTCTACTCGCGACAGCGGTGATATGGCTGTGGTTCTCCTGGCCCCTGCCTAAACATCTGTTTACGGGTATTCCTGCGTCAGCGACTAATCACGAAGCTGCTAAATGTCGCAGCATGATCGCTGGTGACCACCTCCAGCTGCTGTATAATTACTGGCTGTTTAGTGACATGGCTGCCGGTCGTACCAAATTCTTTCACAACGTGTACGAATTCAACCGTGGTGACGATGCCGCGCGTTACAGTGTTGGCAGCTACAATATGCCGTTCTCATTACTCTACACGCCGGCTGCGGCGGCCGGGGGGCGTGCGTTTGGTTGGAACCTGACTCAGTTTGTCTCAATCTGGCTCACAGTCTTCTTCACGTGGCTCCTCACTGCCCGGTATGTGTCTGATAACAGGATCAGTGGACTGGCTGCGATTCTTGGCGCAACCCTGCCGTATCACTGGGTTGCGCTCTTTGGAGGCAGTCCGAGCGGGTTTTCCATGGTGTGGGTACCGCTGTTTCTCCTCGGAATTGACTTCATGATACGCAGTGCCTCCGCGTGGGGCGGATTGCTTGCCGGTCTGGTCTTGAACACCATGTTCTGGGATGACAAGCATGTGTTCATTTTCACAGCCGGACTGGTTCCGATCTGGGTGCTTATCGCAAAGCTTTCCATGGATGAAGTAAAGAAGATCCAGTTGCGACCACTGTTACCATTCATTGCTTGTCTGGCTATTGTAGCCGTCCAGGGATTGTTTGTCGGCAAGAGTCTTGAGGGCTCCACTGTGGTGGGAGGCAGGTCGATTATTGAGGTCTTACAGTCTTCCCCGCGACTGGCCGATGTCTTTGACATCCATGGCGCAGGCAGGCCAACGGTCTACATGGGCTACATTGTTCCGTTTCTTGTTCTCGCCGGAGGTTTTGCCATGTTTCTCCGGCTGGGCAAAGGTGGCACTGACGGCAGGTTCCTTCTGAAAACAGCGCTGCTCTGTGGTACTATCGGTGCGGCGCTCATTCTTGCATTGGGTCCAAACGGGCCGATGCAAGGCGATCTGTTTCTGCTCGCCCGCAAACTGGTGTCGCCGCTCAGGATGATTCGCCAGCCGGACAAGATTTTCTGTGTAATGCCGGTCCTGCTTGCTGTGTTACTAGCCCTCAGTCTGCCATCGATTATTGCCTTTGTCAGGGGACGGCTTGCGCAGAACGCGGTTCTGGGGCTTGCGGCCATGCTGATAGCATGGGATCATTCCCTTCCGGTCAAGCCAATGGTGTGCCTCCTTGATAAGGAGCAGGGAGCGTACAAGGCCGTGGCCGATGACGCTGCAAGTGCGGGCAAGGCACCGAGGATTGCTGTGTTTCCGCTGTGGCCGGGAGACAATCACTGGACCTCGCTGTATGAGTATTATGTTTCGCTTTATCACGTCCGCATGATCAATGGCTACAGGCCGGTTGTTAAGAAGGACTATGTCGATAACGTCTCGAAACCACTTGAGAGCGGTAACAGCGGAGAGCTTACAGCAGAACAGTTGGCACTTCTCGGCAAGATGGGCGTTGAATACGTTGTCTTCCACGAAGATGCCTATCCGGAACAAGTCGGCCCGTTTGCAGTCAGCTTTGTGCTGAAGCGCCTCCTGAACCACCCACGACTCGACCTGCTTGCTGTTTCAAAGAGCGTGTGGGCCTTTAAGATCCGGTCAACTCCGGTCGAAAACCGGATCGAGCAGTGTGCCGGCTGGAAGTATTATTTCCCCACTCGCCGCACCGAAGCTGAAGATGTTGCCCGTTGCTCAATGTCGAATGTCGCCATGGTTGCAGGCTCTGTGGCCGGCGGCGGTGGCTTTGCGAGATTGGAAACAACCGGTGCCTTTGTGGGTCCACCGAGCAACACCCTCGCTTGTCTGCCGGATCTTGGCTGGCTGGCCAGAGTCAGAGGCACGGGTTCTGTCGATGCGGTCGTGGCAGTCTCAGGATCAGGTCTGACTACACAGGTTGTCACAGTAGCGACTGGGGAGTGGACCTGGCTCAGGATACCGGCAGGTGAATATGAGGGCCGCAGGCGAATCACTCTCAGGCTTGTTCTCGGAGGAGGCAAAGTTGATGTCGACTCGTTTATTCTGGCAGCAGGAGAATGGAACGTGGATCTGGCGCCGGGCCAGTCGATTGTATTGCCCGGTCCGTGTTTCTTTCACGCCGGATCAACCGACTTGCAGGCCGATAGCGTAGTGTTCAGGAAGGACGAAGAGCCGGCCGGTGGTCCGGATTTCTATGGTCCGGTATTGCCGCTTGCGGCCGGAGCCTACAAGGTGGAAGTTGGTTTTAAGACCGGAGCACCCAAGGGAACGAAGTTGGGTAATTTCTATGTTAAATCCGGAGCTGTGCGAAGCAGCGATGTCTCTGTTGTTGCAGGAGTGTCAGCCGTTGGAGAGTTCCGGCCTGAGAATAATCTGCCCGCGCGTTTTGTCTTTGTGTATTCCGGGGCGGCTGACATGTCGATCCGGAGTGTGACGTTCACCAGGCTTTGATCCACAGATTTCGCAGATTCGCACAGATTGGGGATGGGACGTTGCCTGCGAGCCATGTAGGAAGCCAGCTTGCTGGCGATCGCGAATGTAATGAAATGAACGGTATTGGATCGCGCGTAAGCGCGCTTCCTATATGAAATTCCCCCAATATGTGGGGTTTGAGGAGTAAGATATGGGGCGGCTGTTTACGTCACTTGTTGCTGTCTCAGCATTGTTGATGATCTGTGGCTGCGATGGCGGGGATGGTATCCCTCCGATCCCACCGCACGACTTCGGACTGAATAACCCGGATCTCTACCTTGTGATGGGAGACAGTATCAGTTCCCCTGATGATCCCACATGGCCGTCCAGGCTCGCCGGTATGATCTCAAACAACACGATTGTGAATGAAGCGGTGCCGGGGCAATGGGCAAAGAAAGGCGCGGATAGAGTCGATGGTCTGCTGAACTGGTACCGCCCGGGCTATCTTCTGGTTCTATACGGCGCCAATGATGTGATTATGGGCCAGCCGCCGGCTGTCGTAGTTGAGCACCTGCGGGAGATTGTCCAGGCTGCGAAGACCAATCAGACCATTCCAGTTATTGCCACAATGACGCCCATGATTGAAGGCCTCAGTATCTTTCAGGGCGGAATTGATGCCGTAAACGCCGGGATAGTCCAAATGGGCATCGAGGAGGATATCCCGGTTGCGCGGCTTGACCTGGCGTTTGGCGATGGAGCCGGCCTGTTGACGCTGGATTACCTGCATCCGAATGATGCAGGTCAGCAACTCATAGCCGAAACCTTCTATGGAGCACTGCACCCGGTTCCGGCCGCTGTTACTGTCAAGGATGACTCTATATCTTCTTCCAGATCACGCTATCATTGAGTCTCTTAAACGTGTCGCCTTCCATGATGTACCCAACTCTTGTGACCTTTCCAGACTCACTTGTCAGAACAAGATCGCTTCCTTGCGTGTACCATGTTCCGGTTTGATGTTCCGGGGCTTCATGGATCAGGTTGCTGCCGATAACAGCCTCGGTAGTGCCGTTGGTGTTGAATGTAATGGTGGCCGAAAAGCCCAGATCCTGTGCAGACCATGTGCCAATCAGTGCCGGATCCTGTGTGATCGGTTCATCACCGCCGCAACCTGCCAGGCCGATTCCCAGAGCCATAACTGCCATCGCCGCCAATGCTGATAGATATTTCATAACGTCCTTTCGTTGTGTTCACCAGCTCAAGAGAGTTGCTCCACGCTTCGAGCATCATATTGGGCCAAACCGGCGGCGTCAACCGGAATGCGCCCGTGGGTGGTACGGCAAAAATCTGAAAGATCACAGAAACCGCGGTGATATCGCGGATACGCATATACGGATACATATACTCGCATAAGAGGACACCAAAGAGTTTGTGGGTGGCTGACTGTCTCAAGTAGGTGCATAAGGTGGCGTCCGGCGTCCCTGCCGGACGCTTCTTTGCTGTGCTAGCGGCGCAGCCGCCAGGGACGGCGGCTGCCACCCGCGCCGGGAGTTCCTGCACAGATAGGATGAGGCATTATCTCGGGTGGACAGAAGGATGTCCGATGTCTTCTATCCGCTTCGCCAGTGGCCTGGCGGAGCTACAATTGCGCGGCTATCATTTCGGCGACCCGTTCGGCGCCTTTCTGGTTGAAGTGGCAGTCGTCATAGTATACCGAAAGATCATCATTCAGTGCTGCTGCCAGATCAATGCAGTTCACGACTTCGGTCCGACAGACTTCACGGAGCTTGTTGTTATACAGGTCCATGCCGGCGCGTAGTGCCTTGGTGGAGTAGTAGTGTGAGCGTTTTTCGAACCGGAAGTTGCCGACTCCGCCCATCCACAGAAGGCGCTCTTTGTCGGGCGGCAGCCCTTCCCGCCACATCACTGGCTGAGTGACGAAGACACATCGAACTTTGTGCTGCCGGGCTGTGGCGATAATGGCTTTCAGGTTTTGTTCATATTCCACCAGTGCGGGACCCAGATCCGGGAGTTCGGTCCGGATCTGTCTGGCCTTGCGCCGATAACGGCGCCACATATTGTAACATGCCCCGGCATCGTCCTGTATTTGCGCCTCAATTTCAGGTGCCGGCTGAAATGTTGAGCGCAGGCGGCTGAATCTTGCGCGGAGCGTTGGCAGCGCCCACATGGCCGGTCTCTCATCTGGTGGAGTATGTGCTGGAACAACGTCGAATGCTTTCTCGTACAGAGCGGTGTCGGTTTCCTTCAGAGTCAGGTCCCACCTGGTATAGCCTTCGTCTAGCACCAGTCGGGAGCTCAGATCATTTACTCCGAGTAGAAGAATGATGGTGTCAACGTCCGGAATCTGGTTCAAGAGCTGTTCCGCATGCAGCAGATTGTGGCGGCTGTTGTTTCCGCTCTTGCCGGCGTTGCCGATCCAGACCCGCCGTATCTCGCCAGGTTTTGCCTGAAGCATGTCGTTTAACCGTGCAGGCCATGTCTGGTCCTCATCCAGAATCATGCATTCAGTTGTACTGCCCCCGATACAGAGGATGCGAATGTCGTCACGTGAAGGTTTTGGAAGACCGGGGCCGCGGAGACCATGTGCGTTGACGATAAACCGCGACTCTCCCTCTACTCCTGGCATTACGTTGGTCATTGGCCGGAAGATCCGGCTCAGACCGGGTGTGTGGACAAAATGCGGGAGGTTGGCGTCCATGCAGAGCAGAATCGCTTCAACGGCGAAAACTGTACCGACGATGGCCAAGAGGAGCAACGCGATGCGGCTCGACCATTTCTTGATAGGCACTTCGCCGCACTTGTCTTTATTGCCAGTTGCGGGGTCTCGTTGCTGATTCATGGGTCGCTTTCCTTACAACCGTGAGGTTGAAGGAATGGTGGCCCGACCATTCCCGATGCCTATGGCAGAATTGCTCTACCACACCCTTGTGTCAGCAACGGGCAGTAGAAATAACTCTCGCCCTGTGCAGACGGTCGAACTAGTAGCAGGAGGCGATACGTGTAGCAATGAAAAAGCACTATAAATGCAGAAGGAGCGTCCGTCAGTCGACGGACGCCCCTTCATTACTTTTACAAATGAATCGATTAATACTGAACGGTCAGGAGGCGATAGCGCATGCTGCCGTTCTGATATGCGAGGTGGATATTGCCGTTCTGGTCAATGCAGATTGCCGGGCACGTGCCTGCGGCCACATCGGCCTTCACGCCGACTTTGCCATCTGAACCTACATACTGGACGTTGATCCGATTTGCGCTTGTCCAGGCAATGAATACACCGCCGTTCCTTGCTGCAGCCATAGCCGGTGGATAGCGCTGAGTCCCGCTTGTGCCGTTGGCGTCAAGCAGGAGGTTTGCACTTGTCGGAAAGATCATGGCGTCCTTCACGGGATCATAGATGTTCATTTGTACGCCCAGACTTCCGCCGTTACGCCAGTCCGTGTAATCGCTGGAGATGTAGGCTACTTCCGGGTTCAGGTTGTCGCCGCAGACTCCAGGCCATGTGTAGTCATCGCCGAGGACCGGGTAGCGGGAGACAGCCGCGAACTTAATGGGCTCCAGGCCCTTGTCGATTCGGAGTGTGTTCTGATAGCCGGAGTCCCATTTACTGAAACCATGACCTGCGACGTGCCATACGGCGTGCGAACCATCTGTGTGGGCTACGCTGCCTGCCTTGGAGATTGCAAAGCCCATTTTTTCTCCTCCCTGTATTGCCGGCACAGCATTCACGCCACCCTGTGTTACCCGGGACGATGAGGATGCGTTGTATGTAAAGCGGGACCAGAATGCGTTAACGCTCATTACAATACATTCTTCCGGCAGTGCAGGATCCAGTGAAGACAAGGCCTGACCCCAGGACCATGGCGATTCCCAGACGGTGTTCTGCGACGCATGAATTACAGCACCAGCGTCCGTTGCCACATTCTCGCGGACCATCACGGCAGCACCGCAGGCAGGTTCTCCACCGTCCCCTGGCGTCACCATGGTGGCAGTTGTCCATGCCCGGCCAAGGCTGTCGATCTCAATATGGGGGCCGAAGAGCCAGTCGGTCGCGGGATTAAGTCTGCTTTGGACATTGAATGTGTGCTCGGACCAGACGCTGCCAATTTTGTCGAAGAAGAAGACATCAGGACCAGAGACCAGGCCGGAATCCGATACTGCATGCGGCTGTCCAATCGCATCAACGGCAATACTTGACCTGAGACCGGACTGCCCTCCCATCAATTCCTCTGTGCCCGCCGTGATCCCGGTGGGCGTCGCCGCCGAGGGCTTGCCGCCGCTATCTCCACCGCATCCACCCAAAGTCAGTGTTGAAGCCACTGCAC